>CAYMBB010000290.1:0-3215 GCA_964388515.1 uncultured Anaerolineaceae bacterium | reverse complement strand
TTCACCGCGAGCACTCCGAGCAGGTGAAGGCGCAGAAGGCGGCCGAGGCGGCGCGAGTACTGGCCGCGGCGCGCTGACGGTTCCGCGGCCCGGCACGGGCGAGGAACAAGGGGTGCCTTGCGCCGGGACGCGGGCGCCGCGCGCAGGCCCACGGCGCCCGGAAGCGGGGGCGGTCCTGCGGCGCCTCCGTCGCCGGAGACGACCCTACCGGGCTGGTGGCGCCGGCCGCGACTCCGCCTTCCTGAGTCTGGCCCGCAGCGAGGCGAGGTAGGACGCCGCGCCGGCATAGTCTGGCCAGGTGACCCGGTTCGGCGACCCGTACGGAGCAGCGGCCTCGGAGAGGCGTGGCAACGAGCCGATCGGGTCGATCGCCCGTGAGCCGGCCGCGGCGGCGAGTCGCCGATCGAGCGTGACGAGCGGCACGTCCAGCTGCTCGGCCAGAGCGATGTACTGGGCGTCGTAGGCGGTCAGACCGTGGCGCTCGGTCGCGTCGATCACGAGCACAATGGCGGGCTCGTCGAGCTCGACCGTCTCGATGGGCAGTTGCCGCAGTTCGTGGACGGCCTCGAGGACGGAGACCCCCTCGTGGCCATGCCGTCGGGCAAGCGAGTTCACGACCTCGAGCCAGAAGTGTCCCGGCACGACCAGGGTCGAACCGGCAGCAATCCACCGGACGAGCCAGCGGCGAATCGCCGGCGAAACGTCTTCCGGGTGAACGTACGGGATCGCCACGGACGCGTCGAGCAGCGCTTTCATTCGTCTGGCCGCCGCACGCGTCGATTGGCCTCCTCGATCACCTCGGCGATCTGGTCCGCCCGGCTCTCGCGCTCGCGCCGAAGCCACTCGACCGTCGTCAGGCCGTCCTCGGGCTCGGGGTGGAGGCGGGCCATCCGCTCGCGAAAGGCGTCCAGGCGGTCGAGCGCCGCCAGTCCGCGCTCGATCCGGGCCCGCTCGGACTGGTCGAGACGGGCGGCCGCCTCGGGCGTGACGAGCACGGCCATCGGCCGGCCGTCGCGCTCGATCGTGATCGGCTCGCCGGCCGCGGCGGCGTCGAGGATCTCGCCCAGGCGCCGGCGGAGCTCCATCGCGGTCACGGTTCTCATGGCCGATCATGATAGTCGGCGATCATGATCGGTCAAGTCTGGCCGGGCCGCGAGTGCGGTCGCGGGCGCGGGCGCGCCGGCGGTCGGTTCAGGTGCCCAGCCGCGCGACGAGCTCGAGGTACGGGCCGACGGCCGTCTCCCAGTTGTAGCGCTCGCGGGCGACCCGCAGGCAGCGCGCGCGCAGCGCGGCGTAGTCGGTCGGCGACTGCTCGAGCACCGCGCGGAGGGCGCGGGCGAGGTCGGCCGGATCGGCCGGGTCGGCCACGGCACCGAGCCGGTCGGCCTCGACGATCGCGCGCATGACGACCAGGTCGCGCCCGACGACGACCGGCGTCCCGGCCGTCAGTGACTCCCAGAACTTGTTCGGGCTGCTCAGGCGCTGGTTGAGCGAGTTCGCCGGCACGGCGATGATCGAGACGTCGGCCGAGGCGGTCCAGGCCGGAACCTGGTCGGGATGGACCGGCGGCAGGGTGACGTGGCGGCCGGCGTAGCGCGGCTCGCGGTCGCGCGCCCGCAGGCGATCCGCCCAGGCCCCGAAGCCGAGCAGGACGAGCGCCGCGTCGTCGAGGGCGAGGACGGCCTCGGCCGCCTCCTCGAGCCCCCGCTCGCGGCCGAGGCGACCGAGGAACAGGACGATCTTCCGCCCCGGGGGGATGCCGGTCGCGGCCCGGATGAGGTCCGGGCGCGGCTCGGGCGGGCTCCAGCGCGGCTGGCAGTTCAGGACGACCGTCGGGCGCTCACGGACCGGCCAGGTGGCCGCGAGATGGTCGGCGATCGCGTCGTTGACCGTGACCACGGCGTCGGCCCGGCGGACCCAGCCACGCTCGCGGCGGCGGTACCAGGCCAGGAGCGGCGGCGGGACGTCGGCGACGTTGTTCGACTCGAGGATGACGTCGATGACGTCGTAGACGACGAGGCCGCGCCGGCCGGCCCGGCGCGCCGCCCGGGCGAGGTCGAGGGCGACCCCGATCGTCAGGATCCCGCAGGCGTGGTAGAGATCGGCCGGCGGGAGCTCCCGGCGGAGCGTCGCCCACCAGCCCCGGACGTGGACCGGCCAGGCGAGCGCCTTGACCAGGAAGTCGGCCGCCCGACCGGGCGGGCCGAGCGGGCCGAGCCGGCCGCGGAGACCCGGCCGACCGGTCGCCCAGCGCGCCCAGCTCCCCGACGGCCGGTAGCGGCGGGTGACGACCGTGCCCTCGTCCGCCGCCGCGCAGTCGCGCTCCTCGAGCGGCAGGGCATCGTCCGCGGCGACCGCAGCGATCTCGACCTCGTAGCCGGCGCCGGCCAGGCTCCGGGCGACGCGCAGCCCACGCGAGTACGGCGCGGCCGGGTTGGCCACGAGGACGACGGCGCGCGGCCTCGTCACCAGCGCCGCCCCGTGAGCTTCGTGTACTCCTCGAGGAACACCCCCACCTGGCGCTCCCAGTTGTACGTCGCGTGGGCGGCGGCGAGCGCCCGCTCCCGCCAGGCGCGCCGGTCGGTCTCGGGCGCATCGAGGATCTCCCGGAGGGCGGCGGCGATCGCGGCCGGATCGGTCGGGTCGACGAGCAGGCCGCAGCCGGTGTCGCGGACGATCCCCGCCATCCCGGGCAGATCGGACGCCACGACCGGGACGCCGGCCGCGAGCGCCTCGAACAGCTTGTTTGGCGTCGTCAGGCGGTGGTTGAGCGTCGAGGGCTGGATCGGCATCGCGACCACGTCGGCTGCGGCGACCCAGTCGAGGAGCTCGGTCGGTGGCACGGCGGGCAGGACGCGGATCCGACCGCCGGTCGCCGGATCGGCTGCCCGCGCCTCGAGCTCGGCCTGGAGCGGCCCATACCCGAGCAGGACGAGGACGGCGCCGGGCACCGACCCGATCGCCTCGAGCAGCTGCTCGATCCCCCGCTCCCGGGAGAACCCGCCCTGGTAGAGGACGACCCGGGTTGCCGGATCGAGCCCGAGCCGCTCGTGGAAGCGGCGCGCCGGCAGGTCGGGGGGGGCGTAGCGATACGAGCAGTTCATGACGATCGCCGGCAGCGGGACGCCGAACCGGGCGGCCATCACCTCGGCATACGGGCGGTTGACGGTCAGCACCCGGTCGGCCCGGCGGGCCCAGCGGCGCTCGACCCGGGC
>CAYMBB010000289.1:0-3232 GCA_964388515.1 uncultured Anaerolineaceae bacterium | reverse complement strand
CGAGGTCCTTCGGAGGATCGGCGCTCGTGTCGTAGGCCGGGACGTAGACGTCGACGGCCTGGGGCGAGGAGGCGGCCACCACGTCCACCGTGAGCCCGAGGCCGGCGATCGCACCCGCCACCCGCTCGACCTTCGCGAGCGCCTCGGGACCGTAGTTGGCGATGCCGGCGACCCGCACCCGGACCGCGTCGATCGGGGCCGGACCGCGGAGCAGTTCCGCCCCGCGGATCGCCACGATCCCCATCGGGGGCGCCTGGAGGAGCCCGGTCGGGTTGAGGGTCGGGTTCATCGCCGCCGGCGTCACGGGCTGGCCGTCGGGCCCGGCGAAGAGCGTCGTGTCGGGCGGGTCGTAGGCACCGTAAGGGACGTAGCTGAGCGGATCGTCGGGCAGCTCGAGCGTGTCGAGGTCGTACTCGCCGATCGGGGCCAGGAAGAACGGCCGGTCCATCGTGTTCTGCCGCCTGAAGGCCTCCACGGGCGGCGGCGAGACCGACGTGAACGGCCTGTAGGACTGCTCGCTGCCCGAGCGCACCTCCAGGGGTCCGCCGGTGCCCGGCCCCGGCACGGGCAGCTCCGAGCCCGGGCCGCCCGGTGGCACAATGCCCTGCGGCGCGATCCGGAAGGCGGGCGTCGTCGTGCCATCCGGGGCGGCTGCGACGCCGTACGTCGGGCGGCCCGTGACCGCCGCGACAATGGTGCGGTTGCCGATCAATCCTCCCTCGCCCAGCCCCCACGGTACCGACGACCCGGGCCAGGGGACCCGCAGCCCAAAGACCCGAAACGCCCGGGCCTTGTCGTTCTGGATCGTGCTCGTGCCCACTTCGGTCGTCCCGGGTCCGGCCGCAGTCGCCGCCTCGTCGAGCACGGCCGCCGCCGGACGGTCCGTGTCCGGCAGCGTCGCGAGCGGCCGGCCGACCTGGCGCACCTCGAGGGAGACCTGGATCTGGCCGTAAGACTTGGCGCTGACCAGGATCGGGATCACCGGGCGGCTCAAGGTGACCGCGTTGGCAAAGGGTCGGTATCTGAGGAAGCCGATGTCCCCGCGCCAGTCCTCGAAGCTCGGCGGGATGATCCTCTCCTCGTCGACGGTGCCCACGGTGAGCGTGTCGCGGTCGGGCAGCCTGACGAGCGGATCGAGAAAGGCTCCCGAGCCGCCGAGGAGCGCCCGCTCGGCCTCCGGATCGATCGCCAGGATCGGGCTCTGGAGCTGGGGCGGGTAGTGAACGCTGTTCACTTCCAGAGTCCACCTGACACCGGGGGTGTTCGGGCAGCCGGTGGCGTTGTAGTCGGAGATGACCGTCGGGCAGCCCGGGAAGTTCGTCTCCTCGGGCGCGAGCAGGATCCGCAGGAGGTCCTCGTACACCAGGCGACGGCTGACTCCATCGGAGGTCGAGACGGTCAAGGTTGCCGAGTAAAGGGTGGGTTTGGCGGGGACCTTCGGAATCTCGATCGTGGGCGATGCAACCCTGTTCGTGACGAACCCGACCCAGGCGATCGGTGCCGCGATCTCCACGCCGGGGATCGCCCGGATCGTGGCGACCTGGGCGGCGCTGATCCCGCCCTGGCCGGCGAGGGCCACGAAGTTCGGTTCGACCAGCCCGTTCGTGCGCTCGAGGTCGAGCCGCGCGCCCGCCGGCCGGACCAGGATGTCATACGCGCCGCGCCAGTTCGCGTCGATCTCGGCCTCGATCCGTACCCTGGCCGCGGTCCCCACCTGCGAGGCGGTAATCGCGATGGCCGCCACCGCGACGACGGCCAGGAGCGCGGTTGGCCGTCGAAGCAGCCGGGTGGGCGCCGACGGGAGCGGGCCAGCCATGCTACTGACGTCTCCGCGAGCGTAGCTCCAGACTCGCTACGGGAGCACAGGACCGCAGTGGCCCCCGGCCTCGGTCGCCGTGCTGAAGTGCGTCGCGGAACCGTACTGATCGTCGACGACCAGTTGTTGCGTGTACCTCGTGGTCGTGCACGGGTACCAGGCCATCGAGTGTGGGTAACTCGTGTCCCATGTCAAGCCCGGCGCCCATTCGTGGAGACCGGGGTTCGCCGTGTCGGGATGGAACGTGGGCCGGTACGGGCCGTTGTCGCCCCAGGTCGCGGTCCAGCTCGACGCCTGCCCATGAGCGCGGGTCTGCGAGTGGGGAGAGATGTTGGCGCTGGTCGCTGCGGCAATCCCTGAGTTCGAGAGCATGAACAGGACGGCAAGCGATGCGGACAGCATCCCGCGCTTCATCCCGCCCTTCATGTTGTTCCCTCCCACTCTAGTGGAGTGCACCATTCTCTGTTCGGACGCAACAGCCTCAGGGCGGATCGACCGACGGCGACCCCAAGGCCTCCGACCTTTGCGGGCATCGCTGAAACGGACATGAGAGCGGCCTAACAGCAGGCTGAAAGCAAGGCAGCGAGCGATCGTCGCGGGAGGCGCCGCGACCGACGCGCCTCGGCGGGCGGGCTGCTCGGGCGTCGACCGCGCCGAGGTGCGCCGCGAATGCTTCGCTGCAGTCATCCGACCACCTGTCACGGCGAGGAGTCCCGTCCACCGCTGGCCCACTCATGCTTCGCCGGCCGCCGGGCAGAGGCCCTGGATCTCGAACGCGACGCGAACTACTCGGGCGCCAGCTTGGACGCGTACGTCTACAGCACGGGACTCGGAGCCGGGACCGTCGCCGGGCGAGTGCTGGTCATTTGCGGCACGGACGGCCGCGGCCGACCCTACCGATCCGAGATGCTTGTCTTCAGGACGGCAGCGGCCTCCGCGCTATCAACCCCATCTTCTGGGACAACATGGCCATCGCGACGGGTACGGTGAACCCGCCGACTGCCACGCCGGTCCCAGGCTGCGGCGAGTCGACGTAGCCTCCGATCGGTTGCCGACATCGAGAGCCCTCTCGTCATCGTGCATGGGGTAGACATCCCGACTGACGGAGGCTCTTCCCGCAGCGCGGATCGATCGACGTCCTCGCCTCCGGGTGCTGTCGAACGCTCGCGTGCCGTGCTTCCGACGGGTCCCCCGGATCCGGATCCGTGGCCACCCCCGCCGGCAGGCGACCCGCACCCGGCCCTCAGACCTCCTTGAACTCGCCCTCCACGGTTTCCTCGCCCTCCGGCGGGGCGCCGCCAGCCTCTCCCCCGCCCTCACCACCGGCGGCCGAGCCGTCGCCCCCCGCCGACGCCGCCGCGGCCGCCTGGTAGGCGGCCGTCGAGACCCGCTGGAGCACCTCGGCCAGGGCGGTCG
>CAYMBB010000288.1:0-3242 GCA_964388515.1 uncultured Anaerolineaceae bacterium | reverse complement strand
AGGCGCCCGCGGAGGGGTTCTTGCCCGTCATCGAACGGGTCGCCACGACCCTCCAGCGGGGCCTCGCGCAACCGGAGACGCTCGCGAGCATCCGCGAGGCCGGACAATCGATGGCGAACCTCTTCAGCCGCGGCCTCGATGCCGCCGAGCGGATCCCGTGGTCGTCGATCGGCGACTCGATGCGCATGGCCGGTCAGGCGGGGAAGATGCTCTTCGATGTCTTCACCGGGTTGCCGCCGTGGGTCCAGACTGCCGTGCTCACCGGCTGGGGAGTCGACAAGCTCACCGGCGGAGCGGTGACCGGGATCATCGGCGAGCTGGGCAAGGGCCTGATCAAGGGCGTGCTGGGCATGAACGCCGGCGTGGTGAACGTCAATGCCGGCGTCGTGAACGGCGCTGGCGGAGTGCCGGGCGTCCTCTCCGGTGGACCTGGCGGCCTTGTCGGCAAGCTCGGCCTGGCTGGTCTCGGGCTTGGACTCGCCGCGACCGCGGTGGAGGTGTCCGGGGTCAACGATCCCTCGCACCAGTTCGGGGCCACGAACCGCTTCGGTGGACATACGTTCCGGGCGACCCGTGATATTGCTGCCGGGAATGGGCGCCGGCGGACGCGGCCCCTCGAAGGCCCAGCGGGGTTCAACGCAAAGTTCGTTCCGCCCGATCTCCGGGCCGAGCGGGCGGCGGTCGAGAAGTTCGCCTCCTCGACCGCCCCATCGATGCGCTCGATGGAGGCGCACCTGGCCCGGCTGCGCGACCTCCAGGCGCGCACGCCGGCTGATGACCGGATGAACACCGCCCTGATCGTCCGCGCCATCGACACGCTGCGCTCGGCGATCGCGGCCAACCGGCCTGTGGTCAACGTCAATGTCACGGCCCGGAGCGTGGACAAGGCGCGGGTCAACTGGCGCCGGGTCGCATCGGTCAGTGCGGTGGGGATCGATTGATGCTCGTCCACCACTGGTCCCATCCGACGACACCGGCCGGTCCGGGCTGGGACACGGTCATCTCCGGGCGCGTCCAGCTCGTCACCGAGACCGGCTTCAGTGCCCGGGCGGCGCTCGGGGAGGCGGACGTCATCCGGGTCATCGTCGACGACCCGAACGGCGAGTACGACTTCAAGACGCTCCATCGCTGGTACATGGTCGAGACCGGCTGCCCGGCCAACAACCAGCTCGTCTGGAATGGCTACATCGGCGACCAGCGGATCAGCCGCGGCCGCGAGGGTCTGTTTCCGACCGGGTCCGGCAGACAGTGGGAACTCGAGCTCGTCCAGGAGAATACGATCCTCGGCTTCCGGATCGTGACCGGCGCCGACGGCAACCGACCAGCCGAGACGGCGAAGGCGCGCCTGACATGGCTGCTCGGGTCGGACTACCTTTCGACCGTCAAGGACCATGGGCTGATCGACTGGACCGGTCTCGCCACATTCGCCATGGACCCAGTCGATTACCGCGGTCAGACCGCAGCCGACATCCTGCGGGACATCAGCCTGGTCAGCGGCTACAACCACTACGCGCGCTACCACGAGCCGAGCGGCGACATCGAACTCGCCTGCTATGACCCGAACACGAGCGCGCTCGATCCATCGTCGTTGCGGGTCTCCAGCGATCCTGCCGATATCGACCTCGCCATCACCTGGCCGGCCGCGATGGACACAGAACTGACCCGCCAGGGGAGCCGCGTTGCGGCCGGAATCTACGTTCCGTTCAACGGTGGCGCGGCCTACAAGTACGATTACACGACGAGCTACACATACGGCTTCCGCGACGCCGCGGCCCCAAGCGCGAACGTGAAGACGCTCACGGCCGCGAACGCCCTCGCGGATCGCCTGCTCGCCCAGCACGCGAGCCAGGACGAGCGGATCACGACGCGGTTGCAGCTCCCGAGCGCCGCCCTGAATGACGTCAAGCACGGACAGTTGATCCATGTTCGCTCGACCTGGGCGCCTGGCTGGTCGAGCTTCCGGGCGGCGCGCGTCGTCAGCCGGTCGTTCTCGCGGCCGCCGAACCTGACCCAGGCGGCCTACGACGTGGACCTCGAACTGAGCCCGCAGCCGAGCGCGTCGGGCGCGTTCGGGTCGAGCTTTACCGGGAGCAACCCGGCCACCCCGATCCTGCCCCGCGCCACGACGCCCGGGAATCTCCTCGTGCTCATCGCCGCGGCCGCGCCGATCAACGCACTTGGGATCGACTATCTGTTCGCCCCGAGCCTCGTGCCTGGGACCGGTGGGTCGAGCGAGCCATGGACCGTCGGGGCAGCCTTCACGAAAGCCTACGACGAGCTCCAATACGGTGGCGCGGGCGCGACGGTCGGGGTGGGGATCTGGTGGCGCCGCGTCAGCGCCGACGAGACGACGACCACCCCGGTCATTGTCGCTCCCGCCAGCGGCAACGTCGCCTCTGCCTGGCTCTACGAGTTCGAGGCGGCGGCCAGCCCGAGCGGCGGCGTCACATATACCTCCGAGCCAGGCTACGTTGCCAATGGCGGCACCGCGACGATGCCATCGTTGTCGGGCGATCTGGTCCTCGGGGCATTCGTCGTCCAGCAGGCCTCCTACGAATATGCCCCGGTAGTCACCCCGGTGACCGGCACGACTGTCACGAACGCTGACGGACACAACATCGCGTTCGCCACGAACAGCGGGACCGACTGGCAAGTGCCGTGGACATGGATCGGGACGCTTAGAGGGGGTGGCGCGCTCGCGGCCAGCGTGACCTACGACCCACACGGTGGCGGCAGCGTGGTCAACCACTACGGCATCGCCGGTGCCGCGATCGCGCTGCCCCTCGTGCCTGTTCCAACGATCCCGAATCCGCCCAATCAGGTCACGACCTGACGCTTCATAAGGAGGTACGACGATGGCAAATCCGAACAGCCCGACGAACGGCCAGAGCCGCGTCCTCGATCTGATCGCCACAGCGGCCGGTGCCGCCAGGCTCAAGCTCGCGATCGGATCCAAGACGATCTCCGGTGCCACCGATACCGGAGGCTGGCAGGGCGTGGCGACCCATCAGGATGGCGATGCGTTCGCCGGCTCCGATGGCGTCATCCTCGCCGCCGGCTATGACGGCGCGAACGTCCGCAAGGTGGCCGTCGATGCCTCCGGCCGCCAGGCGGTCTACGGCGGCGGCACCGACGTTACCGCCTCGGCCACGGGCGCCGCGGCGGCGATCAGCGCCACGCTCGCTGGCGTGGCGAGCAAGACGACGTACATCGCCGGGTTCGAGGTCACCGGGGCCGGGGCG
>CAYMBB010000287.1:0-3242 GCA_964388515.1 uncultured Anaerolineaceae bacterium | reverse complement strand
ACCTGTTCATCGCCCACGACCTCTCGATCGTCCGGCACACCAGCGACCGGGTCGCGGTGATGTACCTGGGCAAGGTGATGGAGCTCGCCGACCGCGACGCGATCTACGCGCGGCCGCTCCATCCGTACACCCGGGCGCTGATGTCCGTCGCCCCCATTCCCGACCCGACCACCGAGCGCTCGCGGTCGCGAACGCTGCTGCGGGGCGATCTGCCGTCGCCGGTCGACCCGCCGAGCGGTTGTCGGTTCCATACCCGCTGTCCGATCGCCCGCCTGCCGGGCATCTGCGCCGACGTCGAGCCGGAGATCCGCGAGCTCGAGCCGGGCCATTGGGTCGCCTGCCACTTCCCGGGGGAGCCGGCCCGCGGCTGAGTAGCCCGGCGCGAACGCTCCGAGCGGGCGACTCGAGAGGACGACCACCCGGCAGCGACCACCACCGGTGGCCGGTGAGCCCCCGGACCGCTCACTGCTCCGGGCGATCCCCGTCCTGCCCGGGTCGCGCGCCCTCGGGCTGCTCGTGGTCGTGGTTCGACGGGGGCGCCGCGTCCTCGCGCAGGGCCGCACGCGTCAGCCACCAGGCGAACGCGATGAAGACACCGACCGCCACGACGACCAGCCAGAAGACCCACCAGACCACCGGCAGGTCCGGGGTGGCGACGGTCTCGAGGGTCATGGTGCCTCCTCGGCGGTCCGGTCCCGCCCTACAGCCAGAAGAAGACGACGTAGAGCGCGACCCATGCGCTCACGACGAAGAGCCAGAAGCGGACGCCGGCCTCGACCAGCCAGTGGTTCGCCGGGCTGAACCGTCCCCGCCGACCGGAGGACCAGAGCGCGGCCAGGAAGAGCAGGCCGACGGCGATATGGATCGCGTGGAAGCCGGTCGACGCGAAGTAGGCGCCGCCAAAGCGACTGGCCGGCGCGATCGTCGAGATCGCCCAGTCAGCGACGACCAGGACGAGGGCGGCGAGCCCCAGCCCGAAGGCCGCCGCCAGGCGCGCCACCATGGCCGAGGTGTCGCCGACCGCGATCGCGCGGAGGGCACCGGCGGCAGGGACCGCGCTGGCCACGAAGACGAGTGTGACGAGGCCGCCGAGCAGACCGTTGAGCTCGGCCGGTCGATCGGTCCCGGCGAGCAGGAAACGAAGCGAGAAGAGGGTCAGGAAACCGAGCGACTCGGCCAGGATGAACAGCCAGAACCCGCCCCGGTACATCCGGAGCCGGCGGGCCCCGAGCGGAGCGAGGGGCGGAACCGCGCCGGCCTGCGGCCGCCCGGCGGGCGCGCTCATGGCCGGCCTCCCGGGGCCGGCGCGTCACCGCCGGGGACGTGGCCCGGCCCTCCGCCCCCGACCGCCCGGGTGGCCGGGGGCGGTCCGGCGAAGAGCGGCGGCTCCGGCTCCACCTCGCCGTACCCGTAGAAGTCGGTGGTCACGAGCGGTACCCTCTCGAAGTTCTCGCGCGGCGGCGGCGAGGCCGTCCGCCACTCGAGCGTCCTGCCCGCCCACGGGTCGGCCGCGGCGCGCGGGCCGTGCAGCCACGACCAGGCGAGGTTGGCGAGCGGGATGACGAACCCGATCCCGAACAGGAACCCGCCGATCGAAGTGAGCATGTTGAGGTCCTGCAGGTACGGCAGATAGCTCGCCACCCGGCGGTTCATGCCCTCGATCCCGCTCACGAACATCGGCAGGAAGGTGAGGTTGAACGCGAGGAGCAGCCACCAGGCGCCGATCCTGCCCCAGCGCTCGCTGTACATCCGGCCGCTGAACTTCGGGAACCAGTAGTGGAGACCCGCCAGCCAGGCGAAGATCATCCCGCCCACGATCGTGTAGTGGAAGTGGCCGACGACGAAGAACGTGTCGGTCAGCTGGAGGTCCGACGGCACGTCGGCGAGAAAGATGCCGGTCGCCCCGCCGACCAGGAAGTTGAGCATGCTGAACAGGACGAACAGCATCGGCGTCGTCAGCCGGATGCGGCCCTGCCAGAGCGTGCCGATCGCGACCAGGTACATGAAGCCGGTCGGGATCGAAATCAGCTCCGTCGTGGTCATGAACGGGATGAGCCGGACGTCGCCCACCGTGGCGAACATGTGGTGAACCCAGACGACGCCCGAGAGGAAGGCGATCCCCAGGAACCCGGCCAGCGCCCAGCGGTAGCCGAACAAGGTCTTGCGGGCCATGACCGGGATGACCTCGAGCCAGATCCCCCAGGCGCCGAGCATGATGATGTAGACCTCGGGGTGGCCGAACAGCCAGAACAGGTCCTGCCACAGGATGGGCAGGCCCGTCGCGCCGAAGAAATCGGTCGGGACGAGCCGGTCGAGCAGACCCAGGAACATCGCCACCGTGATCACCGGCAACCACATGAGGCTGAGCACGGCGGTGAACAGCATCGCCCAGCTGAACATCGGCAGGCGGCCCCAGGTGAGTCCCGGAGCGCGCAGGTAGACGGTCGTGGCGATGACGTTGATGGCCGTCAGGAGCGACGAGACGCCGAGCGTGAGGAGACCCAGGTAGTAGAGCGTCTGGCCAGGCGGGCTGTCGGCGGCCAGCGGGGCGTAGCCGGTCCAGCCGGTCTGGAATCCGCCCAGCAGCGGGCTGGCCAGGATCGCCACCACGCCCGGGACGATGAACCACCAGCTGACGCCGTTGACCGAGGGGAAGGTCATGTCCTCGGCGCCCAGCAGGAGCGGGACGAAGTAGTTGCCGAACCCGCCGATGATGGCCACGACGGCCACCGCGAAGATCATGAGCGCGCCGTGGACACCCACGAACGAGTTGTAATCCTGGGCGCTGCCGAAAACGTCGACGGCGGGCGTGAGCAGCTCGAGGCGGATCGCGATCGCGATCAGCCCGGCCAGCAGGAAGGCCAGTCCGGCGGCCCACAGGTACTGGAGACCGATGACCTTGTGATCCGTGCTGAAGCGCAGGTAGCGGGCGATCCCCGAGCCCTCCTCCCAGGTGTTCGCGCCGCCGAACCAGGGCCGGACCCATCCTTCCCAGGCGCCGCCGCCGAGGATCCAGCCGCCGAGTCCCGCGACGTATCCGATGGCCACGGCGCGCTCCTGGGTCGGGCTCCCGCCGAGCACGAGGGCGACCACCAGCGAGCCGATCGCGTACCCGGCGAGTCCCCAGAGCCCCGCCCGGAGGAGCGGGCCGAACCGGTCGAGCCAGGTCGTCCCGGCCCATCCCAGCGCGATCGTCCGCTCAGTCATCGTCTCGTCAGCTCCTAGTGGCGGGATGCGGCGGG
>CAYMBB010000286.1:0-3249 GCA_964388515.1 uncultured Anaerolineaceae bacterium | reverse complement strand
CTCCAGGTTCTCGCGACCGGTGAGCAGGTTCTCGAGGGCGACCGTCTGCATCGCGAACCCGATCCGGCGGCGGACCTGACCGGGCTGGGTGACGACGTCGATGCCGAGCACGCGGGCCTGGCCGGCCGTCGGACGAAGGAGCGTGGTCAGGATCCGGATCGTAGTCGTCTTGCCCGCCCCGTTCGGGCCCAGGAAACCGAAGAACTCGCCCCGTTCGACCCGCACGTCGATCCCATCGACGGCCCTGACCTCGCCGGGATAGACCTTGACCAGCCCCTCCGCCTCGATCGCCGGAGCAGCCTGGGCGTGCGCATCAATGCGGGCTACGGTACTCGGGCTGTCCATCAGAACGGCTTCAGCTCCATCAGCCAGGTGATCAGCACGATCCCGACGATCCCAATCGCGGCTCCCAGGCCGGGCTTCGGGTTGCGCAGCAGGCGGTCGAGGGTCGCGTCGTCGACCGGGTCGGGGACCAGACCGGCCTTGCGGTCCGCTGCCGTCTGGATGCCCGCGGCCCGCCGGATTTCGCTGAGCGGGATCGAGACGAGCGGCGTCATCGCCGCGACGATCAACACGAGCAGGCCGATCGAGAGCCACAGCCACCAGTGCCCGTCGAACCACCAACCGCCGGCGATCCCGACCAGGATGCCGCTCACGATCAGGAGCAGGCCGGCGCGGCTCATGGGCATGATCATCGAGGCCGAGAGCTCCAGGTACGAGACGACCCGCCTCCGCTCCCGCTCGGTCCGGAGCCTCCACCAGACCCCCATCGAGACACCGTGGATGGCCAGGAAGGCGAAGGCGGCCAGGACGTGGGCGAGAACGAGCCAGGGCCTGAACGGGGCAAGGTCCATCAGTCCGATCCTCCGTCGGGGGTGTCGTTGGCGGGACCGGCGAGGCCGAGCCGGACCCCGAGGGCAAGCAGGGCGACCGCATTCAGCGGATGGAGCGCCGCGAGCACCGGCAGCGAGTCCCGCGCCTGGGGGAGCGCGGTCTGGACGACGTACAGGACGAGCAGGAGCAGGCTGAGCCCAACAGCGGTCCGGTCGAGGCCGCCAGCGACCGCCGCCAGGAGGACGGCCAGGGCGAGGGGGCCGACGACCGTCGAGCCGAACGCGTCGTGGAGGGCGAAGGACTCGTTTGCACTGAAGATCGCCAGCCCGGCCAGAACGACCTGCACCAGGACAGCGGCCACGAACAGCCAGGCCAGCCAGGGATGGACGCGGCGGGCGACCCGGCGGATGGTCACGATCCAGGCTGGACCGCGATCGTGCCGGCCATCCCGGCCTCGCGGTGCCCGGGTACGGCGCAGTAGAACTCGAGCGAGCCTGGGGCGGTCGGCTTGATCGCGACCGCGCTGGTCGAGTTCGCCGGCAACTGGAGGTGGATGCCCAGGGAATCGATGTCGAACGAGTGGGCGAAGCTGTCCTTGTTGATCACGAACAGGCCGAGAACCTCGCCGTTCCTGACCTGGAGGCTCGTCTCGACGAACTTGGTGTTCGCCGCTGTCACGACGCCGGTCGCTGTCGGTGCCTCGGCCACGCCGCCCCCGCTTGCCCCGGCGGCTGTGGCCACGAACGAGGTGGCGACCGCCCCCACGACCGCGGCCGCCACCGCGGCCACGGCCAGGCGCCCCCGGCCCCCGATCCGGTCGCGGGCGGCGGTCCCGCCGGCGGCCCGGGCCTCGCGGAAGGCCGCGATCCCGGCCACGACCAGGACGGCCACCCCGGCGATCAGCGGCAGGGCAACGGTGAAGCCTGGATCGGCGGGATGAGTCAGCGAGTAGGGCAGGTAGATCGCGTTCATGAGCAGGAACAGGACGGCCGGAACGAGGCTCACAAGCCAGAACCGGGGCCGGGCGGGAGCCGCGGCCCAGAACGAGGCGATCGCCGCCGCAGCCGCGATCGCGATGGCGAAGCCGACGAGGATGGGCAGGAATGCGGCGGTCCCCGGCGAGTCGAGATCGGGCAGGACGAACAGCCCGATCGTGTAGACGAACACGCCGACGAGTACCCAGTAGGTCGCGGCGTAGAGCCGCATCGAGAACGTGCGCATGGGACGCGATCCTCCGTCCGGATCCCTGGCGCGGGACCCTGTGCCAGATGGTGTACCGTGGCCGCCGTCCCGCGGTCATGAGGCCGGCGTCCCGATCCGGTCCCGGGACGGAGCCGGCCGGTGATCGTCGCGCCTGTCTGCCCCCGCACGCCCGGAGCGCGTCCTCCGGCCAGCCCTCCCTAGCGCTCCGCCGGGCGTTCACCGCCCAGGCCCGCCTCCCGGGCCCGGACGATCGCCTGGGCCCGGTCGGCCACCTGGAGCTTGCTGAAGATGTTCGAGACGTGGTTGCGCACCGTCTTCGGGGCGAGGAAGAGCTGCTGTGCGATCGCCTGGTTGGCGAAGCCGCGGGCGATCAGCTCGAGGACCTCGTGCTCGCGCTCGGTCAGCTCGGGGAACGCCTGTGCGGGCAGCCCCGGCCGGGGGGCCGAGAAGTAGTCGATCAGGCGGCGGGCGATCGCCGGCCCGAAGATCGCCTCTCCGTTGCCCACGGCCCGCACGGCGCGCAGGATTTCCGCCTGGTCGGCCCCCTTGAGCAGATAGCCGCGGGCACCGGCGCGCATCGCCGCGAAGACCGATTCGTCGTCCTCGAACATCGTCAGGACGAGGACCGCGATGTGCGGGCTGGTCCGCACGATCCGGCGGGTGGCCTCGATCCCGTCCAGGCCCGGCATCCGGACGTCCATGAGCACGACGTCCGGCTGGAGCTCGGCCGCCCGTTCGACTGCCTCCTGGCCACTCGCCGCCTCGCCCACGAGCTCGCAGCTCTCGACCGTGCCAAGCAAGGCGCGCAGCCCGTCGCGGAAGACGGGGTGGTCGTCGGCGATCAGGATCCGGACCTGTTCCATTGCGACTCCTAGGTGGCGGGCAGGGGCAGCCAGGCCCGCACGCGCGTCCCGCCCGCGGGCCCGGGTTCGATCGCGCACCGACCGCCGAGCTCCGTTGCGCGCTCCCGCATCGAGACCAGGCCGACCCCGACCCGGAGGTCGGGCGGCAGGCCGCGACCGTCGTCTTCAACGGCCAGGACGAGGGCCGGGCCGGCATTCTCCGCCAGTTCGAGCCGGACCCGACAAGTCCGGGCGGCGGCGTGCCGGACGACGTTCGTGACCGCCTCGAGGGCGATCCGGTAGGCGGCCATCTCGACGGCGGCCGGCAGGGCCGGCAACCGGTCGGGCAGCTCGAGCGGGACGACCGGGC
>CAYMBB010000285.1:0-3254 GCA_964388515.1 uncultured Anaerolineaceae bacterium | reverse complement strand
CCAGCTCGCGCAGCGCGTAGGCCACGATCGCCTGAGAGATCGCCGCGCTCTCGGACGGCGGCCGCCAGGTCGTGTCCTGTTCGACGATCATCCAGCCGCGATAGTCCCGGGCCGCCAGCGCGTCGAGTACGCCCGCAACGTCGAGGGTGCCGCTGCCGATCTCGGTGAACACCCGCTCGCGGAGGCCATCGAGGAAGCCCGGGATCTCGCCCGTCCGCATCCGGGCCGCCACGGCCGGATCGACGTCCTTGAGATGGACGTGGCTGACGCGCTCGCCGTAGCCCTCCAGGGCGGCTACCGGGTCGCCACCGCCAAGCAGCCAGTGGCCCGTGTCCAGGCACAACCCGACGAGACCGGGGTCGGCGACGGCCATCAGGCGCTCGAGCTCGTCGGGCGTCTCGACGTACGTCCCGACGTGGTGGTGGAAGGCGAGCCTGCGGCCCGCCGCCTGCGCCTCGGCGGCCAGTGTCTCGAGGAGCCGGGCCAGCCGGGCCAGCCCCTGGTCGCTCAACCGGGGCACGTCCGCCCCGCCGGCCCGGCCGCCCCGGCCGACCCGGTCAGGCGACAGCGACAGCGCCGCCACAAGGACGTCACCGTCGACGGCGTGGAGTTCGGCGAGCCGGGCCCGGCCGGTCTCGAGCGCGCCTGGCACGGGACCGTCGGTCGTGCACTCAAGGCAGGCGTACACCTCCGCGATTCGCAGGCCGCGCTCGCGGAGGGCCCTGCGCAGCGCATCGCCGCGCGGGAACGTCCGGCCCAGCTGGCTGCCCTTGTAGCCCAGACGGGCCATCTCGTCGAGGATCGCGAGCGGCTCGATCGGCGGCGTCAGCTCGGGCAGGTCGTCGTTCGCCCACAGGATCTGGTTGATGCCGAGCGTCGCCCCCGCGAGCGGTCGGCGCCCCGGCAGGCCGGAGGGGACCAGGTCGATCGTCGGCACCCCCTGGGTCATCGCTGCTGCTCCTCGGCACGGCCCTCGAGCTGGCGGGCACGCTGGTCGGGGTGGTACTCGGGGACCGGCGCATCCCACCAGCCGGTCTTGTCGAGCGCGTGCTCCGGGCCGCGCCCGACGGTGATCGCGACGAGCGCCGGGCCGTCCGCGGCGAGCGCCCGCTCGATGGCCGGCCGGACGCCCACAGGCTGGTCGACCGCTTCGGCCTGGAGCCCGAACGCCGCCCCGATCGCTCTGTAGTCGGGCGAGTAGAGCGAGCCGTCGCGACGCAGGAAGTCGGTCGCGTACGAACGGCCGAAGAAGTTGTTCTGGCCGCCCTTGATGCTCATCCAGCCGCTGTTGTCAAGGACGACGAAGACGACCGGCAGGTCGAGCATCGCCGCCGTCGCGAGCTCCTGCATCGTCTGGAGGAAGTCGCCGTCGCCGGCGATCCCGATCACCTGCCGATCGGGCCGCGCCAGCTTCGCCCCGATCGCCGCGGGCACGGTGAAGCCCATCGTCGAGAAACCGCCCGAGGTGATGTGGGTGCGCGGCTCGCGGGTCACCCAGTTCTGCTTCACGATCGACTGAGGCAGCCCGGCGCCGGTGGTGACGATCGCGTTCGGCGCCGCGGCGGCCTGGATGTCATGGATCGCGCGGGCCTGGGTCATCGGCGAGCGGTCGCTCAGCTCCTTGACCTCACGTAGCGCGCGCCACTCGTCCTTGCGGCGCTGGATCTCGGCGAAGTAGGCGCCCTGGCGATAGACGGCCGGGCCGCCGCCCGGCCCGAGCGCCTCGAGCAGGTCCTCCAGGCCGGCCCGTGCGTCGCCCAGAAGGGGAACCTCGACCGGGTAGTTCTTGCCAATCTCGCGCGGGTCGATGTCGAGCTGGACCAGGCGGGTGGGCGGGATGGCGAACGTGACCCCCTTCCGCCACGACGACGACGACCAGTCGGTGAACCGGCAACCGACGGCGAGCAGGACGTCGGCCGAGGCGGCCAGGGCGTTGCCCGAGGTTGACGCCGTGTCGCCCACGGACCAGGCGTTCAGTTCGTGCGTCTCGTCGATCGCGCCCTTGCCCTGCCAGGTCGTTACGACCGGTGCGCCGAGCCGCTCGGCGAGTCGCGTCAGCGCCTCGCTCGCCTCGGCCAGGATGACGCCCCCGCCAGCGACGATGACCGGCCGGCTGGCACCGACGAGCAGTGCCCCCGCCCGCTCGATGTCGGCCGCCGCCGGGCGCGGGCCACGACGGGCCTCGCGCGTGTCGGGGTCGGGGATGACAACCTCGGCCGAGTCGGCCTGGACGTCCATCGGCAGGTCGAGCAGGACCGGTCCGGGCCGACCGGAGAGCATCTGGTTCCAGGCGCGATGGAGCACGAACGGCAGCTCGTCAACTCGCGACGGCTGCCACCACTCCTTGACGATCGGCTCGAAGATCCGCGGGTTGTCTGCCACGTGGCGCCGCTCGATCTCCTGGAACAGGCCGTGCCCGCGCATGTACGTGTGGGCCGAGCCGGTCATCAGCAGGACCGCCGTCGAATCGGCGTAGGCGGTCGCCACCCCGACGACCGTGTTCGCCTGGCCGGGTCCGATGCTCGTGAAGGCGAGAAGGGGTTGCCCGCTGGCGCGGAAGTAGCCGTCGGCGACATGGACGGCCGACTGCTCGTGCATCACCTGGATCGTGCGAACATCTTCGGCCCGGTCGATCAGGGCGTCGGTCAGGCTCCAGCAGCCGTGGCCAGTGATCCCGACCGCGTACGGGACGCCCTGGCGGACCAGGTACTCGACGAGGATCTGGGCGCCTGAAAGCCGCCGGGGCGTTCGCTCGAGAGTCACCCTCTGCCACCTCACTGGATGCCGACCCGTCGACGGTGGGCCCGCGACACCGCTGCCACCGGCACGGTCCCCCTGGGACGCCAGCCGGGCTGTCATGTAAACGGTTACATGCGGAAGATAGGAACCCTTGAGCCCCGTGTCAAGGGGCCGGGCACGTTCGTGTGGACCGCGCACGTTCGTGGTCGCGCCCGTTCGGCTCGTCGTGTCCGGCGGGGCAAGCTCGTCCTCGGCCTGGCGTGGTGGCTGTTACCGGCAGCCGGCCCAACTCGTTCGGCGTCGCCGGCCAGCCCACCGGAACCTGGCCGCGCCCGAGCCCACGGCGTGGGCACTCGGCAAGCGCCGCCAGAGGCAGATACGACCCTTGACAAGCACCGGATGGAATCGTTTACAGTCCGCTGATCATGGTATCTCGCCCTGCTGTTGTCGAGCGCACCCGGCCGCCAGCGCAACCCAGAGCCCTGGGGCGAGAGTCGATCGCCTCACAGCAGGAC
>CAYMBB010000284.1:0-3275 GCA_964388515.1 uncultured Anaerolineaceae bacterium | reverse complement strand
CCTCCGCCAGGACGTCGGACCCGTCGTCTGGCCGCTCGAGCCGGAGAAGATCGCCGTCCGATTCGGCGAGATCGCCCAGGCGGAGGTCGACGCCATGGTCGCCGCCGAGCGCGCCCGGTACACGGTCGAGATGGAGCCAGCCCTGTTCGAGCGCTCGGTGCGCCTGGCGCTGGCGATCGAGTCGGTCGTCAGGGAGCACGGGTTCGACGCCTTCACCGCCTTCGACCAGGTCTGGCTGACCGATCCCCGGGTCGGGATCATCCCCTCATACGGGACCGGACGCCTGTGCGAGATCGGGATCCCGGCCGCACCGGAGGGCGACGTCAACTGCGCCGTCGCCCAGCTCGTCCTCCAGGAGCTCGCCGGCCAGGCGACGACGGTCGAGAACTACGTCATCGACTTCGAGAACAACGCCGTGATGTTCTCCCACGACGGCCACGGCAACCCCGCCCTGGCCATGCCGGGCGAGGCGAAGGTGAAGCACTCGATCTACTACCAGGGCGTCCACGGCTTCGGGGCCGGCTTCGAGTTCGCCTACCGGCCCGGGCCGGTCACCAACCTCGCCCTGGTCACGGTGGGCGAGAACCAGTGGCGGTTCGTCATCTCCGAGGGCGAGTTCCTGCCCTTCCCGCCCCGCCCGATCTCCGCGCCACAGACGCTCTTCCGCCACGACTCGCTGCCGATCGACGAGTGGTGCAACGAGTGGTGCCAGGCGGGCGCGCCGCACCACATGGCCGCCGCCCAGGGCCGCTGGACCGACCAGTTGCTCCATCTCGCGCAGATGCTCGGGATCGAAGCGGTCGTCGTCTGACGATGACCAGCCGGCGCGCCGACACGATGGCCACGGGGGCAGCACCGCCCACGCGGGCAACCACGGCTCCGGGGGCTGCCGCGGCCGCCCCGGGAGCGTCCGCCGCGCTGCCGGACACGATGCTCGCCGCCGTCCTCCACGGCCGCGAAGACCTGCGCCTCGAGGAGCGGCCCCGTCCGACCGCCGGCCCGGGCGAGGTCGTCCTGCGCGTCCGCCGCTGCGGCATCTGCGGGTCCGACGTGCGCACCTATGCCCGTGGCCCGTCGGCGCGCTACGCGCTGCCGATCGTGCTCGGCCACGAGTTCGTCGGTGAGGTCGTCGAGCTCGGGCCGGGCGTCGAGGGCGTCCCGCTCGGGGGGCGCGCCACGGCGGCCCCGGCGATCCCGTGCGGAACCTGCGCGGCCTGCCGGCGCGGCGACGACAACCTGTGCCAGAACCTGCTCGACTTCGGGATCAACATCGACGGCGGGCTGGCCGAGTACGTCCGGATCCCGGCCCGGTCGGTCGGGGCCGGGGCCCTCGTCGTCGTCCCCGAACAACTCTCCGACGCGGCCGCGATCCTCGGCGAGCCGATCGGCTGCTGCCTGCGGGGCCTGCGCCGGGGGGCGGTCCGGGCCGGCTCGACGGTCGTCGTCATCGGCGACGGACCGATCGGGCTCACGCATGCCATCCTCGCCCGCGAGATTGGCGCGGCCCGTGTCCTGTGCGTCGGCCACAATCCCGCCCGGCTCGAGGCGATCGCCCGGACGGGCGCCGGGGCACTTGCCGTCGAGGCGGCGGCGACCGACCCTGCCGGGACGATCCTCGGCGCTCTCGGCCAGCAGGCGGACACCGTCGTCGCGGCCGTGCCCGACCCGCGCGCGCTCGAGACCGCCGTCCAGCTCATCCGCGACGGCGGCGTCGTCGTCGCCTTCGGCGGCCTCGCCGGCGACCCGTCGGTCAGGATCGACGGCAACCGCCTCCACTATGGCGAGTGGACGCTCGTGGGCAGCTTCAACTGCACGACCGCCGAGTTCCGCGAGGCGGTCGATCTCGCCGGTCGCCTCGACACCGGCCTGTTCGAGACGACGCGCTACCCGCTCACCAGGATCACCGACGCCTTCGAGGCCGCCCGAACGCGGGCGACGCTCAAGGCGGTCGTCAGCATGGAGCCGACAGCATGACCGCCCCGCTTTCCCCCGCCCTCGCCCCGTACCAGACCGCCACGGCCGAGGATCTCGCCGCCGGGCGCCGTGCCCTGATGGGCGGTGGGGTCGCCGGCCAGGCGGCGTTCATCGTCGACCACGGCACAGGGGCGGTCGTGGTCGACACCGAGGGTCGCGAGTACATCGACTGCACCTCCCAGGCCTGGTCGCTCGGGATCGGCTATGCCCACCCGAAGGTCGCCGCCGCGGTCGCCGAGCAGGTCTACCGGTACACGCACATCCGGACCGGCTTCGAGACGATCCCCAAGCTCCTCCTCGCCAAGCGGCTTGCGGCGCTCGCCCCGGGCGACCTGAACCGGGTCGCGTTCACCCTTTCGGGCTCCGATGCGATCGAGGGCGCGATGAAGCTCGCGATGCGCAACCGGCCGGACGCCTCATTGTTCCTCAGCCTCTGGGAGGGCTACCACGGGCGGACGTTCGGCACGATGGCCGTCAGCTGGCCCCACCCGGACAACATCTTCGGCCGCTGGATGGGCCCGGTCCTGCGCGTCCCGGCCCCGTACACGTACCGCTGCCCGTTCGGCGAAGGGATGACCGACGAGGAATGCGTCGACGCCTGCGTCCACTACACCCGCCAGGCGATCCTGCACGCGGTCGACGGCCCGGTCGCCGGCCTGATCATGGAGCCGTTCCAGGGCAACGGCGGGATGATCGAGTTCCCGCCTTCGTACCACCGGAAGATCCGCGAGCTATGCGACGAGTTCGGGCTGATCCTCATCTGGGACGAGATCCAGACCGGGTTCGGGCGGATGGGGGCGATGTTCGCCGCCGACCTGTACGGTGTCGTGCCCGACATCATGGTCATCGGCAAGGGCCTGGGCGGGGGCTTTCCGATCTCCGCGATTCTCGTCTCCGACCGGCTGACCGGCTTCAAGCCCGGCGATCACTCGTTCACCCACGCCCATTTTCCGCCCTCGATGGTGGCCGCCCTGGCGACGATCGACGTGATGGAGGAGGAAGGGCTGATCGAGAAGTGCCGGACGATGGGTGGCTACCTCACGAGCCGGCTGCGCTCGATGCAGGAGCGCCACCAGCTGATCGGTGACGTCCGGGGCCCCGGCCTGATGATCGCGATCGAGCTCGTCCGCGACCGGGTGACGAAGGAGCCCGCCCGGCGCGAGGCGGCCTGGGTTGTCCACGAGGGGATGAAGCGCGGCGTCATCTTCGGCGAATCGAAATACCTCGGACTCGGCAACGTCGTGAAGATCAAGCCCCCGTTCGTGATCACCACGGCCCAGGCGGACCGCGTCCTGGCCGTC
>CAYMBB010000283.1:0-3291 GCA_964388515.1 uncultured Anaerolineaceae bacterium | reverse complement strand
TGACGGTGTCGTGTACACCCATGGCGATCTGCGCGATTCCGAACCAGGCCAGGAACGCGGCGAACAGGGCGGCCGGGGTGAACACGCCGGCCGAGACTACCGCCACGGTGACGAGCACGGCCGACAGGACGAACGCGACGGTGGGCTCGCGGTCGGCCTGGATCCACGGCCCGACGACCACGAGCTGCTTCGCGATCGCGATGACGCCCGTGATGAGGGCGGCCGAGGCGGTGGCGCCGGCGGCCGTGAGCACGACGGCGAGGGTGAGGTCCTCCATCAGGCCCTCCTACCTGACGAGCCGGGTGAAGCCGCGGGCGACCCAGCCGCTGCGGGTGCCCGCCTTCACCTCGAGCCAGTCGGTGCGGACGGCGCCGTTCACCGTGTACCTGCCGCCGTACTTCTCGAGGCGACTGGTGGCCACGTCGCGGCCGTGCGGCAGCGAGGCGATCCTGGTCGCGGCCGTCGTCGGCGCCCGGCGGACGTTGAGGCTCGGCCGCGCGGTGACGTCGACCGTGTGGGCGTAGGCGACCGGGTGCTCGATGACGTCGACGGTCTTCCAGGCACCGGTCGTCCCATCGGCGTCGAGGTACGCGCGCGGCAGGAGGAAGTCGCCGGCGAGCCCCCAGTCGGTCCCCCAGCTGTTCCGGGCCCGGATCCGATCGCCGTCCCAGCCGTAGCCGACGAAGAAGTGACTGCCGATCACGCTGCTTCGGCATGGATCCCGGGCGTTGCGCGAGACCGAACCTGCCGCCACACTCCGCGGCATGGGGACCGCTCGGCGGGACGGCCGGCGCGCACGGCGCGTCCCGTCCTACGACACCTGCGACGACGACCCGGCGAGATGACGCCCCGCACGTCTTCCGCCGCTCGCCACGAGGTGCCCCGATGTCCCTCTCTGGTTCCGCGCGCCGTCCCGTCGGTGCGCTGATCATCGCCGCCGCCTGCTGGGGCGTCGGCACGGCCGTCAGCAAGCAGGCCGTCGCCGAGATCCCACCCATCGCGCTCCTGCCCGTCCAGCTCGCCATCAGCCTCGCCTTCCTCGGCACGGTCGCGTTGCGTCGCGGCGAGCGCACGCCGCCGGGGCACGAGGGGCGCATGCTCGGCCGCCTCGGCCTCCTCAACCCCGGACTCGCCTACGCGCTGAGTCTCGCCGGCCTCACCATGATCAGCGCGAGCCTGTCGGTCGTCCTGTGGGCGGCCGAGCCAGTCCTCATCCTGGTCCTGGCCGCACTGCTGCTGCGCGAGCGGCCTGGCTGGGGGGTGGTCACCCTATCGGCCGTCGCGATCGCCGGGCTCGCCCTCGTGCTCTACGACCCGTCGGCTTCGGGCGCGACCCTCGGCGTACTGCTGACAATGGCGGGGGTCGGCTGCTGCGCCGCCTACACGGTCGCGACTCGACGCTGGCTCCCGGGGGGCAACTCGACGCTTGGCGTGGTCGTCGGCCAGCAGGCGCACGCGCTGGCCTTCGCCCTAGTTCTGCTCGCCGTCGGCGGGCTCGCCGGCCTCCAAGTGCTTCCGAACGTGCTCACGGCGGCCGGTATCGCGAGCGCGCTCGCGTCGGGCCTCGTCTACTACGGACTCGCCTACTGGTGCTATCTGACCGGGCTTCGCTCGGTACCCGCCTCGGTCGCCGCCGTCTCCTTCTATCTGATCCCGGTCTTCGGGGTGGGCGCCGCGCTCCTGTTCGGGGAGCGCCTGGGACCGGCGCAGTGGGTGGGCGCGGCGGTCGTTGTGGGCGCCGTCGCGGCGATCGCGGTGCGGACGGCCAGCTTTGGCGCGGAGCGGACGGTCCCAACCTCGGGTCAAGAGCCGTCGGGCAGGCCCTCTAGTCGTCCGCTTGGGTCATAGCCTCGGGTTCGGGCAGACGCGGAGCAAGGATCCACACAAGCTGCGCCGTGGTCGTCGCCCCCACCTTGGACCGGGCGTTCGACAAGTGGTGCTTCACCGTCGAGTGCGACAGGCCGAGGCGGTGAGCGGCTTCCTTCTCCGATCCGGCGGCCAGGACGGCTGCGACGACCCCGACCTCACGGTCGGTCGCACGCTCGGCGGACTCACGATCGGTCCGCGCCCGGGTTCTCACGCCAGCCGCCGCGCCGCGGCCAGCCACTCACCCCGGCCCTCGATCGGGATCTCGTAGGTTGCTAAACGCGCGCCCAACACCTGTCGGGCGCGCCACCCCAGCCGAGCAGGGACGAACGCTCAGCCCGCATCGCCAACCACCCGAAGGCGTGGGGGTAGGCCGATGTCCGCGGTAAGCGAGTCGAGTGCCCGGGTCTGCTCGATCCGCAGACCGACCCGGGCGGACGGCGAGAGGCCGAGCTCGCGGGCGAACTGGCGGACCTCGTCGGCATTGTCGCGGGCGACCTGGTGGAGCGGGTTCTTCACGAGGTTGCCGTCGCGCCTCACGAGCGGGCCCGATTGGGCGTAGAGGCGGGCAGCCGCCGCGTACCAGCTCACGGCTTCGCAGTAACATGGACCCCGGGGCCAAGGCGGTCTGGCGCCGGATCATGCGCGACATGCGCAATACGGGGGTCATCCGCTCGGCGGACGCCGACAGTGGTACCAGGAGCGTCCGATCGAGAAGAGGCCCTTGTCCCAGATGACCTGCGCCGTCGGCGACGTCGCGCATCATGTACGGCTTCGCGGATCGGTCGGCTCCCGGGGCGACAGCTATGACAACGCCCTGGCCGAGACGGTCAACGGCCTGTACAAGGCCGAGCTGATCAACCGCGCCAGACCCTGGCGGACGGTCGAGCAGGTCGAGCTCGCAACCGCCGAGTGGGTCGCCTTCTGGAGCACCCGCCGGCTCCACGGCGCCTGCGGCGACGTTCCCCCGGCCGAGTTCGAGGCCGCCTACCATCAGCGCCTACACGCGACCACCGTGGCCGCTTGAAACCCAATCACCGGGGTCTCCTCGGAACCCAGGGCGGTTCAGATTGACCGGCCCCGGATACTTGTCCAACCAGCGACGGAGGGCGAGCGTGAGACCAGTCGTGTTGAGTGTCGTGGTACACCCGACCGCTCGAGACATGCTGTGCACCCGCCGATTGTTCGAGCCCCTGATGGGCCTCCTGGTCCGTCGGCCGTACACGTCCAACCTCGGCAGGCTAAAGGCGATCCTCGAGGCGCAGCCGGCTGCTGGAGGCCGAGATCGATGACCCACCCGCTCGTGGGTGTCTGGCTCGCGGAGGTTGACGATGCGACCAGGAGCCGTGTCACCCACTCGTACCGCGACGACGGCCTCGTGGTGGTCGCGTCGGCGTTCCATGCCGGGCAGGGCATCTGGCGACC
>CAYMBB010000282.1:0-3292 GCA_964388515.1 uncultured Anaerolineaceae bacterium | reverse complement strand
GTGATGGCGCCGTCGTCACGCCCTCAGGATAGCGGAGGGATCAGGCTGCGGAGGCTCGGCGCGCCGGCGCCACGCCCTATGGCGGCCCGCTGGAGTCGGCGCGCCCGGGTCGAGATGGCCGCTCCGGAGCGCACCGAGCGGGACCGCTCCACGCGAGCCGATCGGCCGGCGGGGTCGAGAGACCAGGCGCAGCGCCGGCCGGCGTCCGCAGGCGGCAAGCGCCGACGGTTCGACGGCCGGCCAGGCCGGGCCGGGCCGGGCGATCGCGTAACCCTGGGCCAGGAGCGGCTGTCCGGTGCGGGCGAGGAGCGCGAGGTCCGCGGGCGCCTCGACGCCTTCGGCGACGGTCGCGGCGCCGATGGCGCCGGTGAAGGCGACGAGGGCTTCCAGGAGCGCCTGGCGCGCCGTGTCGTCACGAAGGCCGCTGATGAGCGCGGCGTCGAGCTTCACGAAGGCTGGGCGCAGTTCGGTCACGTGGCGCAACGACGCGTAGCCGGCCCCGGCATCGTCGACCGCGAAGCGGGCGCCCCGGGCCAGGTAGCGTGCCATCGCCTCGCGCAGGGCGACGTAGTCGGCGACCGCCTCCTCCTCGGTCACCTCGATCACGAGCCGCCCGAGCGACCGGCCGCGCAGGGCGCCGATGACCGGTTCGGCGGCGAGGTAGCGCGGGCTGACGTTGATCGAGAGGAACGCGCCCGCCGGGAGGCCGGCCGCCTGGGCCACGGTCCGGGCGCGCTCGACCGCGAGCGCCTGGAGGTCGGCGCCGAGCCCAACCTGGGAGGCGTGCGCGAACCAGGCGTCGGGCGGCTGGACTGGCTCGAGGCGGAAGCGGGCGAGCGCCTCGTAGCCGACGACCCTGGCCTCGCTGATCGAGAGAATCGGCTGGTAATGGGGGGTGAGGAGGGCCGGCTCGGCGAGGATGGCCGCGACCTGGTCGCGGAGGTGAAGCCGGCTCGCCTCCTCGTCGCCGACGGCGCGGCGGACGATCCCCGCCGCGAGCCGACCGATCGCGCGCAGATATTCCTCCTCGTCCGGGCCCAGGGGCTCGGGTGGCTG
This sequence comes from uncultured Anaerolineaceae bacterium, assembly GCA_964388515.1. Classification (GTDB taxonomy): domain Bacteria; phylum Chloroflexota; class Limnocylindria; order Limnocylindrales; family CSP1-4; genus JAKAHU01. The sequence goes on along the minus strand of CAYMBB010000282.1, from coordinate 2,236 downwards.
TCGATCACCGGCCAGGAGCGCCCCGACGAGCGTGTCGTCTTCGATGAGCGGCAGGACGAGGAGCGAGCGGGCGCCGCGCTCGGCGAGGAGGGCCGGACCCTCGGCCAGGCCCGGCAGGCGTCCGAGCTCGGTTCGGGTCGGACCGGACGTGGTGAGCGCCCGCAGCTCCTCGATCCGGCTCGAGGGAACGAGCCGCGGCATCGGCGGCCCCGCCTCGGCTGGTGACCAGACCGCCAGGCGCTCGGTCCGTCCGGCATCGAACAGGTAGATCGCGGCGGCCGCGACCGGCCAGGCGCGGGCGAACTGACCGAGGAGCGCCTCGCCGGCGGCCCCGGCCGTGGGCGCGCCGACGGCGACCTCGGCGACCGCCCGGAGCTCGGCGATGTGGGCGGCCCGCTCGCGGGCGACGGCACGCTCGGCGGTCACGTCCCGAAGCGTGACGACCTGGCCGTCGGCCGGCGCGCCGGGGTCGAGCGGGCCGACGCTCAGGCGGACGTGGCGCTGGGTCCGGTCGTCGCGCTCGAGGGCCAGCTCGATCGGAACCGCCGACTCGGTCGCGAGCGCCGCCCCCGCATCCGCCCGCCCGCGCAGGAGGTCGGGCTGGTCGAGACCGAGGCGCGCCGCGAGCTCCCGGTACGACACCCCGAGGAGCTCTCCGCGTCCGACGCCGACGATCCGCTCGGCTGCGGCGTTGGCGAGCACGAGCGAGCCGTCGCCGTCGACCACGATGATCCCGTCGGCGGTGCCCTCGACCGTCGCCCGGAGCCGCGCCTCCGAGGCGCGCAGGAGCTCCTGGGTGCGTTCGTCGCCGGCCCGTCGGGCGATCACCGCGGCGAGTCGCCGGGAGCGCTCCCAGAACCAGCCGATCAAGACGCCCGCGCCGAGGTAGGCGGCCAGGCGGATCGCCCAGCCCCACCGGCCGAGCGCGGTCAGCGAGTCGGCCGTGCTGTCGGGCATGAGCGGACCGAGGAGGAGTCCGGCCGCGAGACCGGCCGCCAGACCACCCCGCCAGCCCGCGCTCAGGGCGGCGAGGGCGATCGCGATGTAGGCGAAGTGGACGAGCGGGTTCGGGGCGCCACCGGTGACGCGCACCGCGACGTACACGACGACGAGCAGCAGCATCGCCGCCCCGAGCACGAGCGCAGCCTGATGCCGGCCGCCCGCCGTCGGGGCGCGGACGGTCGGTCGCGAGGGGTCGATCGCCATGGCCAGATCAGCCTACCCTGCGGACGGCCCGTGGCTATAGGCCGGCTGGGCGTGAGGGCCGGTCCACTCGTACTAGACTCGCGGTGACGACCCGGAACGCGTTGGCCGCGGCGGTGCCATACGCTTGAGTGACGTGAGCGCGGTCCGCACATCGACCAGCCGATACCCCGCTGCCACGCCGTCTTCCTGGCCGCGACGCTCGCTAGAGGGGGCTCGACTCCCTCACGAGCAGCGTTGGCTTGAACCGGCGCACCACGTATCCGCTGCCACTGCCCTCGAACGCGCCGTGGACAATGTCGACGATCGCACTGGTCATCTCGGCCACAGGCTGGCGAACGGTGGTGAGAGGTGGCTGAGCCAACAACGAGACGCCCACGCCATCGAAGCCGGTGACCCGATAGTCGTCCGGCACCGTCGCGCCATGAGCATGAACTGCCGCGATGACGCCAAGGGCGATCACGTCAGCGTCGGTCACGATCACCGCGGTCGCCAACCCCTCCTCGATCAGCTGCGCCATGGCGTCGCGTCCGAACTCGAACGTGAACGAGCCGAGCACTCGACGCGTGTCGGGGAAGGCCCGGCTGAACGTGTCGAGGCGCTCATGCGCGGAAGACGAGGTCGGGCGGGCTCCGATGAACACGACAGGCCGCGGATCGATGCCGGTGACCTCGCGAACATGGGTGGCGATGAGCGCCATTCCGTATCGATTATCACAGCCGACGTAGTGTGTCTTCACCGAGTGGGCGAGCCGGTCGAGCTGAATCGTTACCGCGGCTCGGCTTGCGATCCGGACACTGGACGCGCTCTTGACTTCATCGCACGGGATGAGAACGAGGCCGTCGACCTGCCTGCCCAGAAAGGACAGGATGGCCCGCCGCTCCATCTCAAGGTCGTTGTCGGCACTGTAGACATAGACGTCGATCCGCGAGCGGGCGAACGCCCGGCTGACGTCCTGGGCAAGCGTGGCGAAGAATGGATTCTCGAGGTCCGGCACGACGAGGCCAATCGAATAGCTCCGCCCCTGACGGAG
>CAYMBB010000281.1:0-3314 GCA_964388515.1 uncultured Anaerolineaceae bacterium | reverse complement strand
CGCCGGCCGGCAGGGCGAGCGAGGTGTCGTACGACTCGCGGCTCGTCACCTTCACCTTCGTGCCCGTGTCGGCCCGGATGATCTCGACGATGCCGTCGATGTGGCTGATCTCGGCCTTCCCCTTCGGGATGCGCGCCTCGAACAGCTCCTCGACCCGGGGCAGGCCGGCGGTGATGTCGAGGCCGGCCACGCCGCCGGTGTGGAACGTCCGCATCGTCAGCTGGGTCCCCGGCTCGCCGATCGACTGGGCGGCAATGATCCCGACCGCCTCGCCGATCCCGACCAGCTCGCCGGTCGCCAGGTTCCGCCCGTAGCATGCCCGGCAGACGCCGTAGCGCGCCTCGCACGTGAGCGGCGAGCGGACCAGCACCTCGTCGATGCCCGACGACTCCTCGGCGATCGTGTTCGCGATCGCCTCGGTGATCTGCTCGTTGCGCTCGACGAGGACGACGGACGGGTTCCGTGCGTCGTGGAGCGGCGCGGCGGCCAGCCGGCCAACGAGGCGGCGAGCGAAGGCGCTCCGGTCGCCGCCGCCGATCTCGCTCGACTCGTGGCGGGTGATCCAGCTGCCTTCCTCGGTGCCGCAGTCGTCCTCGCGGGTGATGACGTCCTGGGCGACATCGACCAGGCGCCGGGTGAGGTAGCCCGAGTCGGCCGTCCGGAGGGCGGTGTCGGCCAGCCCCTTGCGGGCACCGTGGGTCGAGATGAAGTACTCGAGGACGGTCATCCCCTCGCGGAAGTTGCTGCGCACCGGAACCTCGATGATCCGGCCCGACGGGTCGGCCATCAGGCCACGCATCGCGCCCAGCTGGCCGATGTTGCCCTTGTTGCCTCGGGCGCCCGAGCTGGTCATCATCGTCACCGGCCCGAACGGGTCGAGGCCGTCCATCATCGCGTCCGACATCCGGCTGGTGGTCTGCTGCCAGACGTCGACGACCTGCTCGTAGCGCTCTTCCTCGGTGATCAGGCCGCGCTGGAACTGGCGGTCGATCTCGGCCACGGCGCGGTCGGCCTCGGCGAGGCGCTCCTGCTTGTCGGCCGGCATCGCGATGTCGCTGACGGCGATCGTCACCCCACCCTGGGTCGCGAACTCGAAACCGACGCTCTTGATCCCGTCCACGAGGTGGGCAGTCTCCTCGGAGCCGAGGAGCCGGTAGCACTCGTCGACGAGCCGCTTGAGGGCGGCCCGGTTCATCACCTCGTTCGAGAAGCGCAGCCGGTCGGGCAGGATCTGGTTGAAGATGATCCGGCCGATCGTCGTCGTCTGCTGGCGCTCGACGAGGCCGCCGGTCGCCTCGTCCCAGGTCCGGACGATCGCCTTGACCGGATCGTGGAGGGTGGCGCCGGTCTGGTCGCGCAGCTGGTAGGCGAGGATCGCCTCGTCCTCGTCGGCGAAGCTGCGCGTGATCGCGCCCGGGCGGGCCTCCCGGTCGAGGGTCAGGTAGAAGCAGCCCAGGACCATATCCTGGGTGGGTGCCACGACCGGGCTGCCATCGGCCGGCGAGAGGAGGTTGGCGGTCGAGAGCATCATCGTCCGCGCCTCTTCCTGGGCGGCCGTCGAGAGCGGCACGTGGACCGCCATCTGGTCACCGTCGAAGTCGGCGTTGAAGGCGGTGCACACGAGCGGGTGGATCTGGATCGCGGAGCCCTCGACGAGGACGGGCATGAAGGCCTGGATGCCCAGCCGGTGCAGCGTCGGGGCGCGGTTCAGGAGCACGGGGTGATCCTTGATCACCTCTTCAAGGACGTCCCAGACCTCGGGCCGGACGCGCTCGACGATCCGCTTGGCGCTCTTGATGTTGTGGGCGAAGCCCTTCTCGACGAGCTGGCGCATGACGAACGGCTTGAACAGCTCGAGGGCCATCTTCTTGGGCAGGCCGCACTGGTGGAGCTTGAGCTCCGGGCCGACGACGATCACCGAGCGGCCCGAGTAGTCGACCCGCTTCCCGAGCAGGTTCTGGCGGAACCGGCCCTGCTTGCCCTTGAGCATGTCCGAGAGGCTCTTCAGGCGGTGGTTGCCGGTCCCGGCGATCGCCCGCCCGCGGCGACCGTTGTCGATCAGCGCGTCGCACGCCTCCTGGAGCATCCGCTTCTCGTTGCGGATGATGATCTCGGGGGCGCCGAGCTCGAGGAGCCGCTTCAGGCGGTTGTTGCGGTTGATGACCCGCCGATAGAGGTCGTTCAGGTCCGAGGTCGCGAAGCGCCCGCCGTCGAGCTGGACCATCGGGCGCAGGTCGGGCGGGATGACCGGCACGACCGACAGGATCATCCATTCGGGTCGCGCCCCCGAGCGGCGGAAGGCCTCGATCAGGCGCAGTCGCTTGATCGCCTTCTTGCGTCGCTGGCCCGACGATGTCCGGACCTCGACGTGGAGCTCGCGGGCGAGCGCCTCGAGGTCCATGCGCTGGATGATGTCGCGGATCGCCTCGGCGCCCATGCCGGCGTGGAACAGCCGGCCGCCCCGCGCGCCGGCGTTGTACTTCTCGTCGAGCGCGCGGTACTCGCTCTCGCTCAGGGTGAGCATCGGGCGCAGGGCCTCGATCTCGTCGCGCACCTTGCGGATCTCGTCGCGCAGGCCCTGGGCCTCCTGGTGGAGGCGTTCCTTCTCCGCCTGGAGCGTGTCGCCGATCGCCGCCTCGAGATCGGCGATCTTCTGCTCGGTCGAGCGCTCCTCGTCGCGCTCGCGCTCCTGGAGCTCGGTGTTCACCCGCTCGGTCTCGGCGGCGACGATCTTGCGCAGCTTCGCCGTCGCCTCCTTGCCCGCCTTCTCGCCGGCAGCCACGACCACCTCGCCGGTCGGGGCGAAGGCGATCGTCTCCTCGGCCAGGCCGTTCTTGAGGGCCGCCAGCCGGGCCTCGACCTCCTGGGCGGCCCGCACGATCTCCTCGGTCCGGGCCGTCCGCTGCGCCTCGAGGTCGGCCTTCAGCGCGGCCAGGGTCGCGTTCAGCTCGTCCTTCTGGCGATTCAGGTTCGCGCGCAGCTCGTCCTCGAGCTCGGCGAGCGCCCGGCCCGCCTTGCCGCCCCGCCCCTCGGCCTCGTCCTCGAGCTGCTGGAGCGCCCGCCGCCGCGCGTCCTCGTCGACATGGGTGACGATGTAGAGGGCGAAGTAGAGGATCCGCTCGAGGTTGCGGGGGCTGATGTCGAGCAGGATGCCGAGCCGGCTGGGCGTGCCCTTGAAGTACCAGATGTGGCTGACCGGGCTGGCCAGCTGGATGTGGCCCATCCGCTCGCGCCGCACCTTCGAGCGGGTGACCTCGACACCGCACTTGTCGCAGATGATCCCCTTGTAGCGGATCCGCTTGTACTTGCCGCAG
>CAYMBB010000280.1:0-3317 GCA_964388515.1 uncultured Anaerolineaceae bacterium | reverse complement strand
GGCCGCCACGTCTCCGTAGTGCTTGACCAGGCCGCGCAGGACGAGGGTCGGCTGGGTCGATGCGCCGGCGGGGGTGGCCGCGGTAGTGCGGGGATCGCTCATCGGGCGGTCGTACTCCTGTCGGGCTGGCTCGTGGCCTGGTGCCGCAGGTGCCGGCGGCTCACGGCGGGGCTCACGTGACCGGGCTCTGGCGGCGGACGACGAAGGCGAGCAGGAGCACGGTCGTGGTGACGGTCAGGACGACCGTCGCGACCGCGGCCACGGTCGGGTCGACCACCTGGCGGACCTGCTCCCACATCTCGACCGGCAGGGTCCGGAACTTGGCCGTGGTCAGGAAGATCGCCACCACGACCTCGTCCCAGGAGGTGAGGAAGGCGAACAGCGCACCGGCGAAGACGCCGGGCAGGATGAGCGGCAGGGTGATTCGCAGGAACGTCCGGACCGGGTTGGCACCCAGGTTCTGGGCCGCCAGCTCCAGGTTGCGGTCGATCGTGCGCAGGCTGGTCGAGACGCTGACGACGACGAACGGGATGGCGAGCGTCGAGTGGGCGATCACCAGCCCGAGCAGGGTGCCGGTGATCTTCCAGCGCACGTAGAGCGAGAACATCCCGATCGCGATGATGATCACCGGCACGATCAGGGGCGAGAGGATGAGCGCGTTGGCGAGGTTCTTGCCCGGGAAGCGCCCGCGGACCATGCCCAGCGAGGCGAGCGTGCCCAGGACGCTCGAGACGACCGCGGTCAGGGTGGCCACCTGGAGGCTGTTGGCGAAGCCGCTCGTCCACTGCGGGTCGGTGAACGCCTTCTGGTACCACTCGAGCGACCAGCCCGGCGGCGGGAAGGCGAGGATCTGCGACGAGGAGAAGCCCATCGGCACGACGAGCAGCGTCGGCACGGTCAGGAAGAAGACGGTCAGGCCGCCGACGACCAGGAGCAGCAGGCGGTGCGGCTGGAGCCAGCTCGTCATCGGACGCTCATGACTCGTCGCCCAGGGCGCCGTAGACGTCGCGGATCCGGACCACGCGCGAGGCGAGGAAGAGCGCCGCGAACGTGAGCGCCATGAGGATGACCGCCATCGCGCTCGCCAGGCCCCAGTTGAGCCGCTGCTGGACCTGGTCGGCGATGAACCGGCTGATCATCGTCTCGCGCGGGCTGCCCAGGATCGTCGGGGTGATGTAGAAGCCGAGCGCGAGGACGAACACGAGCAGCGACCCGGCGATCACCCCCGGCAGGCTGAGCGGCAGGAAGACGCGCCGGAAGGCGGCAAACGGGGGCGCCCCGAGGTTCGCCGCGGCCCGGGTGAGCTCCGGGTCGATCCGGCGCATCACCGTGTACAGGGGCAGGACCATGAACGGGAGCAGGATCTGCGACATCCCGATGATCACCCCCAGGGTGTTGCGCATCAGGGTGAGCGGCTTGTCGATGACCCCCCAGTTGAGCAGGATGCTGTTGATCACCCCCGTGTCGCGCAGGATCACCTCCCAGGCGAACGTCCGGACGAGCAGGCTCGACCAGAAGGGCAGGAGGACGGCGATGAGCAGGAGTCCCGCCACCCGGGGCCGGACGACGTTCATCAGGTAGGCGTACGGGTAGCCGATGACGAGGCAGACGATCGTCGAGATCGTCGCGATGTAGAACGTATTGATCAGGACCCGGACGTCCGCCTCGGAGCCGAAGAACTCGGCGTAGTTGGCGAGCCCGGCGTTGGGCGGGTCGGTGACGCTGCGCAGGCTCATCAGGATGAGCGGCGCGACGAAGAAGACGACCAGGAACGCGATCGTCGGCAGGGTCAGCCACGCCCAGCGACTGACGATCCGGCCGCCGCTGGGGCGACGGCCGGATCGAGGTCTGGCGAGACGTACCGGGCTCACCGGGCTCACCGGGCTCAGGCCGGGGCGGCCCCTGTCGCGCGGGTCACTTCGTCTTCCACGCGTTGTACGCGTCGTCGAGCGCCTGGGCGTTGTCGACGACCCACTGGTCGTCGAAGTAGGCGGTCGTGTCGTTGACGTTCGAGACGGCCAGGTCGGGCACCTTGTCCGGGGCCGGCTTGGCGTTCACATTCGTCGGGCCGTAGGGGATGTACTGCGACGGGGCGGCGTTGTTCTGGGCGCAGGTCGCCCAGGCGATGAACTTCATCGCCTCGTCCTTGTTCGGGGTGCCCTTGGGCACGACGAAGTAGTCGGCGGTCAGGATCTGCTGGTTCCACTGGATCTCGACCGGCTTGTTGTCGAGGTGCTTGGCGCTCCACGCCCGGCCGTTCCACATCAGCGACATCGTCACTTCGCCCGAGCCGATCAGCTCCTGCGACTTCGCCCCGCCCGGCCAGAAGACGAGCTGGTCCTTGATCGTGTCGAGCTTCCTGATCGCGCGCGGGATGTCGAGCGGGTAGAGGTCCTTGGGCGCGACGCCGTCGGCCATGAGCGCGACTTCGAAGATCCCGCCCGCCGAGTAGTCGTACATCCCCCGCTTGCCGGGGAACTTCTTGAGGTCGAAGAAGTCCGCCCAGCCCTGCGGCACCTGGCCGCCGGTCAGGTCGCTCCGGTAGGCGAGGACGATCCCGTAGGTGATGTCGGCGACACGATACGGGCCGACGAAGCCGGGCAGGATCTCGTCCTTGTGGATGAGCGAGAAGTCGAGCGGCTCGAGGACGTCGCTGTTGCGCTCGAGGCCGAAGTCGTTGCCCACGTCGACCACGTCCCAGGTCACCTGGCCGGACTCGACCTGGGCCTTGATCGTCGCGTTCGCCGAGTCCTCGCTCTCAGTCCACTGGACGCCGGTCAGCTTGGCGTAGGGTTCGAGCCAGGCCTGGCGCTGGGCCTTCTGGTAGACGCCACCGTACGAGGCAAAGGTGAGCGTGGTGCCCGGCGCAGCGGGGGCGGGGTTGGTGCACACGTCGGCCGCCGGGGCGGCGCTCGACGGTGCGGCCGAGGCCTCCGAGCTCGGCGCGGCCGGCGGTGCGGCACTCGGCGCGGGGCTCTCCGCGCCGGCACAGGCGGCGACGAGCAGCCCGGCCGTGGCGGCGATGACGGACAGGCGGTACCAGGGTCGCATGGACGAACCTCCTCCTCTTCGTCCGTAACGGCGAAACAGGACGCTCCCCACGACCCGGCCGCTCCGGGACGGACCGAATAGTAAACGGTCCGCGGGGCCCGCTGCGGGAGATTCGCGCGCAGCGCAACAGGCCGTGCCGACGAGCAGTGCCCGGCAAGCCGGCCGAGCGGGCGTTTCGGAGCTCACCGGCCGAGCGGGCGTTCGGAGCTCGCCGGCCGAGGTGAGTCGCACAGGGCGGGCCGGGCGGCGCGACGAGCGCGCGCCGG
>CAYMBB010000279.1:0-3332 GCA_964388515.1 uncultured Anaerolineaceae bacterium | reverse complement strand
GAGATCACGCTCGTCACGCTCGGGCCGCTGACGAACCTGGCCCTGGCCGTCCTCCGCGAGCCGGAGCTGCCCCGCCTCCTGCGCCGGCTGGTGATCATGGGCGGCTCGTACCGCTCGCCGGGCAACACCGCGCCGACGACCGAGTGGAACATCCACTGCGACCCGGAGGCGGCGAAGGTGGTCCTCGCGGCGTGGGAAGCCGCCGCCGCGGACGCGCTCGAGGTGGCCGGAACGCCCGCGGACGCCGTCGCGGCCGGCGCCTCGCCCTCCGACGCCGCCGGGGCCGGCGCCTCGGCCGGCGACGCTCCCGCCCCGCGACGTCCGCTGGCCCTCGGCCTCGACGTCACCGAGCGGGCGAAGTTCACCCCCGAGCACCTGGCCCGTCTTGCCCGGCGCGCCGGGAGGAGCCCCGACGGCAGCAGCCCGGACGGCGTGTCGCCCCCGAACCCGGTCGTCCGGTTCCTGGCCGACGCGCTCCGCTTCTACATGGAGTTCCACAGCCGCTACGACGGCTTCTACGGCGCCTTCATCCACGATCCGCTCGCCCTGGCGGCGGCGCTGGACCCGGGGCTCGTCCGAACCGAGGCGCTGAGCGTCGACATCGAGCTGGCGGGGACGCTCACGGCCGGCGAGACGGTGACCGACTGGCGGCGGGTCTGGCGACGGCCCCCGAACGTCGACGTCGCGGTCGAGGCCGACGCCGCAACCTTCATCGAGCGATTCATCGAACGCGTCGGGGGGCTGGCGGCCGACCGGTCGAACGTGGCAAGCTGAAGCCCGCGACGGGATGGGCCGGCGCCCGCCGGTCCGATACGAGGGAGGACGGGCATGAGCTTCGAGTGGCTGCGGCTGTGCGCCGAGGGCGAGACCGAGGGCTGCGTCCCTCCGGTCCAGTTCGCCTACCTGGTCGCGGTCGTCATCGGCGTCGTGTTCCTGGCGATCATCGCGATCCGCTCACGTGACCTTTCGACCGCGACCCTGGCCCTGATGCCGGTCGCGATCGCGATCAACATCGCGGTCGGGGCGATCGTCGTCGCCCTCCGGCTGCCGATCTACCTCGACTCGATCGGCACCGTCCTCGTGGGCGTCCTCGCCGGACCGTGGGCGGGCGCGCTGACCGGGCTCCTGGCGAACCTGATCTGGTCGATCCTGCCGGTCCCCGGCGGCGCCGGCCCGATCATCGCCTTCTTCGCCCCGGTCGCCGGCGTGATCGGCCTGATGGCCGGCTTCTGGGGGGCGCGGGGCGTCTTCCGCCTGCGGACCGACGATGTCCGGGTCGGCGGCTTCCTCGCCCTTGCCCTGGGCGTCGCGGTGGCGGGCATCGCCTTCCTCGTCGTCCAGCAGACGATCGGGATCTCGCTCGAGGACGAGGCCGCCCAGACGCAGTTCGTGACGACCGGGATCGTGATCGTCGTCCTGGGCGTGGCCGCGGCGTGGCTATCGGGCAGGACGATCTTCCGCTTCCGGCCCGAGGACCCGCGGATCGCGCGCTACCTCGCCGCGGCGACCGCGATCTCGGCCGGGACGCTCGTCTTCGCCCTCCTGCGCCTGCTGTTCGCTCCGAACGGCTACTTCTCGACCGTCGACGGCTCCGACCCGACCTTCCTCGGCGGGGCGAACCTGACCGGCCTGGCGATCGCCGACCCGGCCTCGCTCATCGGCGCGCTGGTCGTCGCCGTCCTCGTCGCCGGCGGGGCGTTCAGCTGGGCCCGGCGCGGCGAGAACGCCCGTCTCTTCCCGGTCTGGGTGGGCGGCCTGACGACCGGCCTCGTGGCGGCTGCGATGTCCGCCCCGATCGCCGCGGGCGTCTTCGGGGGCGTGACCGGGGGCGGCACGGACGCGCTCGTGGCCCTCTACCGGACCCTCGGCCTGAGCGTCTTCCAGTCGGCCTTCGCCCAGGGACTGACGAGCGACCCGCTCGACAAGACGATCAGCTACACGATCGTGTTCGCGATCCTGGCCGCGCTGCCGGTTACGGTCCGGACGATGTTCAGCCGGGGCGAGGCGACCGTCGAGTCCTGAGCCCGGCCCGACCGACTGCCGACCGACCTCGACCAGCGCCCGACCGACTGGCCGATGAGCTCCCCGGCGACCGGCTATTTCCGACCGGGCCACAGCTGGCTCCATCAGCGGAACCCGGCCACCAAGCTCCTCGGGCTGCTCTGGGCGCTCCTGGCGGGCTTCCTGCTCGGGCCGGCGGCCCTCGCCGTGCTCGCCGTCCTCGTCGTCGTCGTCGCGGCGACGAGCGGGCTTCTGGGTGCGCTCGTCCGGAGCCTGCGCATCCCCGCCCTCCTCGTCGCCTCGATCCTCGTCGTCAACGCCCTCTTCTTCCCCGGTGCGAAGGAGCTCCTCGTCGGGCTCGGGCCCCTGGCGGTGACCCGCGAGGGCCTGAGCTTCGGGGTCGTCTCGGCCGCCCGGCTGCTCGTCGCGTTCATGGCCTCGATCCTGTTCCTGTTCACGACCCTGGCCGACGACCTGCTCGAGGCGCTGATCGCGCGCGGCGCGAGCCACCGGATCGCCTTCGTGATCCTCTCCGCGGTCCAGCTCGTGCCCCGCCTCCAGGATCGGGCGGCGGCGATCCTCGAGGCTCAGCAGGCGCGCGGGCTGTCCGTCGGCGGCTCGCTCGGGACACGGCTGCGCGCCCTCCTGCCGCTCGTCGGTCCGATCCTGCTCGGCTCGCTGATCGACGTCCGGGAGCGGACGTTTGCCCTCGAGGCGCGCGCCTTCGGGGCCCGGCCGGGACGGACCGCGTACCGGACCGTGGCCGACCCGCCCGTCGACCGCTGGCTGCGGGTCGCCGAGCTCGCCGGCATCGTGGCGGTCGTCGTCGCGGCGCTGACGGGGCTGCCGGGATGACGGACGGGGCTGCGGCCGGGCCGCCGCTGCTGGCGATCGAGCGGCTCGGGGTCCGCTACCCGGGCCGGCGCGAACCGGCCCTCGAGGGGATCTCGCTCGCCCTCGCCGCCGGCGAGCTCGTCGGCGTCGCCGGGCGGACCGGGGCGGGCAAGTCGACCCTCGCCCTCGCCGCGGCCGGCTTCATCCCGCGCGTCGTCCATGCCCGCCTCGAGGGCTCGGTCCGGGTCGACTCGGTGACCACCGCCACGGCCAGCGCGTCCGACCTCGCAGGGCGGGTCGGGATCGTCTTCTCGACCCCGGCCAACCAGCTCTCGGCCTCGAAGCTGACCGTGCGCGAGGAGCTCGCCTTCGGACTCGAGAACCTGGGCGTCCCGCGGGAGACGATGGACGAACGGATCGATGAGGTGCTCGGCCATCTTGGCATCACCCACCTCGCCGAGCGCGAGCCGTTCGGCCTCTCCGGCGGCGAGCAGCAG
>CAYMBB010000278.1:0-3369 GCA_964388515.1 uncultured Anaerolineaceae bacterium | reverse complement strand
GGCCGGGCTCGGCGAGTCTCATCTCCCTCGGTACTACGGTCAGGCTCCGGGCGGGACCTTCGCGCGAGGGATTCGGGCGCCTCCAGGACCTACGGTCATCACGGAACAGGCGGTGGCCCCGCACCCGGGCCGCCCATGGACCCGTTCATGAAACCGTACCCAGGAACGATGCCCGTGGCCCCGACGGCAACCCTCCCCACGGCGGCGACCGCGCCCGTGCCCGCGACCGCGACTCGGCGCGGCCCGGCCCACTCCGCCCCCGCCCGCACCGTTCGCGCCCGGCGGCGCGGCCCGCTCGTCCTCGCCCTCGTCCTCGCCCTGACGGCGGTCGGGACGCTGGCCCTCCCCTCGGCCGTCCTCGGCTGGGAGGCCGGGACGTTCTCGTCGGCCTCGGAGAGCGAGCTCTTCACGCTCACGAATCAGGCCCGTGCGGCCGCCGGCCTGAAGCCGCTGAAGAACGATCCGGCCCTCGTCGGCTTCGCGCGCTGGCGCAGCCAGGACATGGGCGACCGGGACTACTTCTCGCACAACATCCCGCCCAGCGGGAAGATGGTCTTCGACTACATGCAGGACCAGGGCTACTGCTTCAAGCTCGCCGGCGAGAACCTCGGCTGGAACACCTACCCCGACGAGTCGGCGACGACGGCGCTCCAGCAGATGTTCATGGACTCCCCCAGTCACCGGGCGAACATCCTGGGCGCCTCCTGGGACGTGATGGGGATCGGCGCCTACCAGGCCGCCAGCGGCAAGAAGTACTGGACGGTGCTCTTCGCCGACAAGTGCGGCACCGCGGCCACGACCGCCACCCCGACGCCCGCCCCCACCCCCCCCCCCCAGCCGGCCCCCACCGCCCCCCCCCCCCCCACCCCGACCGTCACGCCACGCCCGACCCCGACGCCGGAGGCAACGCCGGCCGCAACGCCGACCCCGGAGGCCACCCCGACCCCGGAGGCCACCCCGACCCCGGAGGCGACCCCGACCCCGACGCCAACCCCCGAGCTGACGCCGGCCGCACCGGCCGAAGCCGCTGACGACGCCGTCCGGATCCGGCCCGGCAGGAGCGGAGATGGCCCGGTCGGCCCAGGCTCCGCTGCTCCGGTCGAGTCTTCGGGCAGCCCGGCGCTGCCTCCTGGCCAGACACTGCGCGTCGTCGCCCCGGCCGCGCCGCTCGGTCTCGTCGAGTCGATCGTCGGTGACGTCGCGGCGCTGTTCTTCGGCACGTAGGGGCTCGCCCGGGCGGGAACGACGTTCCCCGCCGGCCGCCGGTGAACCGCTGGCCGGGATGGGCCGAGGCGGTACACTCGGCGTCACGATGACCACCGCCCGTCCGGACTCGACGATCGCCCAGCCGATCCTCGAGGCGCACCAGCTCACGAAGCGCTACCGCCTGGGCGCCACGAGCGTCGAGGCGCTGCGTGGGGTCTCGCTCAGCGTGCGGGCCGGCGAGTTCGTCGCCCTGATGGGCCCGTCGGGTTCGGGCAAGAGCACGCTCCTCCACCTCCTCGGCGGCCTCGACCGGCCGACGAGCGGCGAGGTGATCCTCGATGGCGAGACGGTCAGCCGGCTCTCGGACGACCAGGCGACCCGCCTCCGGCGCGACAAGACCGGCTTCGTCTTCCAGTTCTTCAACCTGATCCCGCTGCTCGACGTTCGCGAGAACATCGCCCTGCCGTTCACGATTGCCGGCCACGACCCCCGCACTGGGGAGCCGGCCGCCCGGATCCGGGAGGTGATCGAGCTCGTCGACCTGGCCGGCAAGGAGCGCCACCGCCCCGACCAGCTGTCGGCCGGTGAACAGCAGCGGGTCGCCGTGGCCCGCGCCCTCGTTACCCGGCCGGCCCTCCTCCTGGCCGACGAGCCGACCGGCAACCTCGACTACACGACCGGCGGCGAGATCCTCCACGCGCTCTGGCGCTCGTGTGTCGAACGGGGCCAGACGATCATCCTCGTCACCCACGACGCGAAGGCGGCCGCCTACGCGGACCGGGTGTGCGTCGTCCAGGACGGGCGGATCCTCGAGGAGATCGAGCTCGGCCGGCGCGAGGACCACGCCGCGACGCCGCTGATCACCCGTCTCGCCCAGCTCGGCCTGTAGCGGCGGCGGGCGCGATGCGGCGGCTCTCCTCGCTCGCCTGGCGGAGCCTCGTCGAGCGCCGGGCACGAAGCCTCCTGACGATCATCGGGATCGCGCTCGGGGTCGGCGTCCTGTTCGCCACCCTGATCACGAACGCCGGAATCGAGCGCTCGAGCGAACGGACGGCCCGCGACATCGTCGGTCGCGCCGACCTCCGGCTGACAGCCCTGGGCGAGGCCGGGCTGAGCAGCCCCACCCTGGCCGCGATCGCCGCCACCCCGGGCGTCGAGGTCTTCTCGCCCGAACTCCAGCAGCGCACGTACCTCCAGCGCGAGCCTGGCGTGGCGGCGGCCGGCTACCAGGACCCGGTCACCGTGCTCGGGATCGATCCGACCGCCTACGGCCGCCTCCACGACCTGTCGATCGTGGCCGGCGCGCCGCTCGCGACGATCGACGAGCCGAGCGTCCTGATCACCCGGCGCCTGGCCGACGCGACCGGTCTCGCCCCGGGTGCCCGGCTGACGATGCTCGGCTCGGGGGCGGCCGGCCCGGTCTCGTACCGGATCGTCGGGATCGTCGCCGGTGACGGCCCGATCGTGGGGGCGCTCGGGCGAACGGCGATCGTCCCGATCGAGGCCGCCAGGCGGCTGTTCGGACTCGAGGGCGCCAGCCGCGTCGATCTCGGGCTCGCCCCGGGAGCGTCGGTCGCCTCCGTCAGCGCCGCCCTCGAGCAGCGCCTGACGCGCCAGCCGTACGTCCTGTCGGCCCCGTCCGACCTCGCCGCGTCGCTGCGCGCCTCGGCCGCCGACTTCCAGACCACGACCGCCCTGCTGGCCGCGATCGCGCTCTTCGTCGGGGCGTTCCTCATCTTCAACACGCTCTCGATGACCGTCGCCGAGCGGGTCCGTGAAGTCGGCCTCCTGCGCGCCGCCGGCACGTCCCGGCGCCAGGTGAACGGCCTGATCCTCCTCCAGGCGACCGTGCTCGGGCTGGCCGGCTCGATCCTCGGCCTCGGGGCGGGGGCCGCGATCGCGCTCGGGAGCGCCGCCGCCGTCGGCTCGGCCGGTGACGTGCCGCTCGGTGGTCTCGACCTGACGCCGGCCGGGACGGCGCTGGCGGTCGCGACCGGCCTGCTCGTCACGCTCGCTGCGGCGATCGAGCCGGCCTGGCGGGCGGGGCGAATCTCGCCCGTCGAGGCGCTCAAGGCGAGGCTCGACCCCGCCAGCGGCCTGCAGGCGCGGCTGCGCTGGCTGGTGGTCGTGTTCGTCGCGGTCGCCGTCGCCGGGGTCGTCGCC
>CAYMBB010000277.1:0-3386 GCA_964388515.1 uncultured Anaerolineaceae bacterium | reverse complement strand
ACAGCCGGATCTCGGTCATGGGCGGCCTCCAGGCGGCGCGCGTCCTGTCGACCGTCCGGGCGGCCTCGCTGCCGGGCGGCGAATGGCCGTCAGAGTCCGAACGCGACGCCTTCGAGGCGCCGATCCTGGAGAGCTACGAGCGCGAGGGGAGCCCGTACTACGCCACCGCCCGCCTCTGGGATGACGGGGTCATCGACCCGCTCGACACCCGACGGGTCCTGGCCATGGGGATCGAGGCCGCCCTCCACGCCCCGATCCCGGACACGCGCTTCGGCGTCTTCCGGATGTGACCGGCTCGCAGGCAGCGCGCTCGATCGGGTGGGGCGTCGACATGGCGCTCGGGCCGGCCCGCGTTCTCCAGGTCAACGTCTCGCCCGGCGGCGTTCCGAAGCTGCCCGTGGAGGGTCCCGTCCGCGTCACGCGACTCGGCCTCGACGGCGACGCCCATCGCGAGGAGACCGTCCACGGCGGGCCGCATCGGGCGGTCGCCTTGTTCGCGATCGAGGCGATCCGGCGCGTGGCGGCCGAGGGCCACCCGATCGCGCCCGGGACCGCTGGCGAGAACCTGACGACCGAGGGGATCGAGTTGGCGCGCCTGCCCGTCGGCACCCGGCTCGCGATCGGCGACGAGCTCGTCCTCGAGCTCTCGGCGCCGGACAACCCGTGCCGCACGATCCGGGGCAGCTTCAGCGACGGCCGGTTCGCCCGGATCTCGATCCTCACCCACCCGACCGACAGCCGGATGTACGCCCGTGTCCTCCGCGAGGGTGCCGTCCGGGCGGGCGACCCGATCATCGTCCTGCCGCCCGCTCCCGACTCGCGGGCGACCGAGCTGGCGCTCCTCGCCCGGGTCGACGCCGCCCGGCGCGCCTCGAGCGTCGCGATCTGGCGGGCCGCGGTGGCGGCCGGGCTCGACGTCCGGGTCGTCGACGACGGCGAGATCGCGCTCGTCGCCTCGCCTGCCCTGCCCGGCCCGTGGCTGAACCGGACGGCCGGCCTCGTCCTCCTGCCGAACCTCGTCGAGCGCGCACTCGACCACTTCCGGGCCGCCGGCACGACCGGCTGGCTCGACCTCGACCCTGCCGACCCGGCGACCCCGGCCGGCGAGCCCGACGAGTGGATGACCGTCCACGCCGGCGAGCCGGGGCGGGTCGGTGGGGAGCCCGCGTCGGCCGGCGGTGAGCCCGCGTCGGCCGGCGGTGAGCTCGGGCGCGTGTGGGCGGGTGGCGAGCCTTCGCGCGGCGCGGCCGCGTCCTCGGTCGCCGGGCTCGTCGTGCGCCAGATCGAACCGGCGGAGGCGGAGACCTGGGCCCGAACCCTGACCGCGGACGACGTCGTCGGGCCGGGGGAGGCGCGGGCCTGGGTCGCGCTCGCCCCCCACCTGGCCCGGACGCCGCACCACTCGCTCTGGCTCGCCGAGCTCGACGGCGTCCCGGTGGCGACGGGCAGCCTCCACGTCCGTCGCGGTGTCGGCTGGCTGCGCGCCGCGAACGTCACCCAGGCTGCCCGGGGGCGAGGCATCCACCGGGCGCTGATCGCCGCCCGGGCACGGGCCGCGGCGGAGGCCGGGTGCGAGCTCGTGGCCGCCGAGGCGAGCCCGGGCAGCGTCTCGGAGCGGAACCTGCGCTCGATCGGCCTGGCGCCGATCGCCAGGTACGGCCTGTACCGGACCGAGCCGGGCGCCGGCTGACGCGACACCGGGGCCGCGCGGCACGGCGGGGGCACGGCGGGGGGCGGGGAGGCCGCGCGGCACGGGACCGGGCGGTCTACGATGGGTCCGTGACCGACCGACTGCTCGTCGAACGGACCGGCCCGGACGGGCTCGTGGCTCGGGTGACGCTCACCCGACCCGAGGTCCACAACGCTTTCGACGCGTCACTGATCGCCGACCTCCGGGCCGCCTTCGCCGCCCTTGCCCGCGAACCAGCGACGCGGCTGCGGGCGGTCGTCCTGGCCGGCGCCGGACCGTCGTTCTGTGCCGGCGCCGACATCACCTGGATGCGAGCGTCACTCTCGCTCGACCGCGAGGCGAACGAGCACGACGCGATGGCGATGGCCGAGATGTTCGAGACGATCGACACCTGCCCGGCGCCGCTCGTGGTCCGGGTCCACGGCGCCGTGCTCGGCGGCGGAATGGGCCTGTGCGCCGTCGCGGACCTGGTGATCGCCGAGAGCGGGACGCGATTCGGCTTCACCGAGACGCGCCTGGGGGTGATCCCGGCCGTGATCGCGCCGTTCGTGATCGCCAAGATCGGCGAGTCGAATGCCCGGGCCCTGTTCCCGACCGCGCGTCGGTTCGATGCCGTCCGGGCCCAGCGGATCGGGCTCGTGCACGAGGTGGTCGAGGGCGAGGCTGCCCTCGACGCCGCGGTCGAGAGTGCGCTCGCCGACCTGCTCGCCGCCGGGCCGACCGCCGCCCGGGCCGCGAAGTCGATCGTCCGCGAGGTTCGCGGGCTGCCCCACGGATCGGCGAAGTGGCACACGGCCCGGGTGATAGCCACCCAGCGTCGGAGCGAGGAGGCCCAGGAGGGCTCCCGTGCCTTCCTCGAGAAGCGTCGACCGGCCTGGATGCCGGATGACGACAGGGGAGAGTGAGGCTGCCCCGCGCCCGGCGGCCTCGTGCACTGCGAGAGGGACCACGTGGCCATCACAAGCCCGGCGGTCGGTGACCCGTTCCACGGCCTCCCCACACGACCGGGTCCGCGGGTATCGCCACGCGACCGGTTCTTCCCAGCAGGACAAAGCGCCGGTTCCGCGGGATCGCCCCGCGACCGGTTCTTGTCAGCAGGACAAAGCGCTGGTGCGGTGGCCGGCTGCCTCCTCCGGACGCTCGCCTGTTTCTCCGGACAGCAACGAAACGCCCGAATCGGCGGGCCCGAGCGTCCATTTCGCGGTCGCCGAACCCGAAATGCAGGGTAGGCGCGCCTGGTATCGGCCATTAGTCCTGCGCAGAAGAACACCGGCCGGCGGATCCCGAACACCGGCGGGAGCACCAGCCGGCTGGGGATCAGGAGCACGAGCCGGCTGGCGGATCGGGTACACGAGATTCGGGGCGTGGACAGGTGAGCGGACCGGGGACACCGCCCGGCTGGTCGACCAGGCAGGCTTGCCAGGACCGGAGCTGAACGCGACAATTGCGCCATGATTCGGATGGCGTCATGAACGAGGACCTGAGCCCGAGGCAGGCAGCGGCGCGGATCGGGACGAGTACGAGGAGCGTTCAGCGCTGGATCGCCGCCGGCAGGCTGCCCGCAAGGCGTGTTGGCGGTCGATGGCGTGTCGCGTCTGACGCGTTAGACGCGTTCATCGACCAGAGCCGAGGGGAAGGGACCGCCCCCGACCGAGGGGCAGGCGCGAACCGAAAGGCGAGCGCAGGCCCCGACCGG
>CAYMBB010000276.1:0-3411 GCA_964388515.1 uncultured Anaerolineaceae bacterium | reverse complement strand
CTCGGTTGACATCTGGCAGTGGACGCCGTTCGTCTACCTGATCATGTTCGCCGGGCTCCAGACGGTGCCGAGCGAGTCGGTCGAGGCGGCGCAGGTCGACGGCGCGACGTCATGGACGCAGTTCCGCCACATCGAGCTGCACTACCTGCGGCCGCTGCTGCTGCTGGTCCTCTTCTTCCGGATCGCCGACGTGCTCCGTGTCTTCGACCACGTCTACGTCCTGACCGGCGGGGGACCGGGCACGACGACCGAGTTCCTGAGTCTCTATCTCTACCGGGTCGCGTTCCGGTTCAGCGATCTCGGGCAGGCGTCGGCGCTGGCGGTCGTGGTGATGATCGCGATGACGATCTTCTACTCGCTGATCACTCGCTTCCTGCCTACGGAGGCGCGCTGATGGGCCGCGCCCTGAGCCGATTGCTGACGACCGTCGTGCTCGTCGTGGCGGTCCTCGTGTTCGCCTTTCCGCTCTATTACCTGGTCGTCACCTCGCTGAAGACGAAGGCCGAGCTCTTCGCCGCGGTCCCGACGCTCTTCCCGCAGGCGCCCACGATCCAGCCCTACCTGAGCGTCCTGATCGACCGCGGAATGAGCTCGATGCTTCTCAACAGCATCATCGTCGGTATCTCGGCGACCGCCCTGGCGCTGGGCGTGGCCTTCGCGATCTGCTACCCGATCACCCGCCTGCCGGTCAGCCGGCGCCTGCGTGCCTTCGTCCTCAACTGGGCGCTGTCGCTGCGCTTCCTGCCGCCGATCGCGGTCGTCATCCCGTACTTCACGATCGTCCGCACGATCGGGCTCTACAACCAGTTGCCGGCGCTGATCATCGTCTACGCGATCTTCAACCTGCCGCTCTCGATCTGGATGCTCAAGGGCTTCCTGGAGGAGATCCCGCTCGAGATCGAGGAGGCGGCGCTCGTCGACGGGGCGAGCCGCTGGTACGCGTTCCGGACGGTTCTCCTGCCGCTCGCGCGGACCGGGATGCTGGCGGCGGCGATCATCATCTTCGCGTTCGACTGGGCCGAGTTCCTGTTCGCCTTCATCCTGACTGCAACGCCCCAGGCGATGACCTTCCCGGTTGGTGTTCAGGGCCTGGTCACCCAGTTCGAGATCATCTGGAACGACATGGCGGCCGGCGGCGTCATCGCCATCGTCCTGCCCCTCGGCCTGCTGATCGTGGCTCGGCGCTACGTCATGGCCGGCCTGACGTTCGGGGTGATCCGCGAGAAATGAAGCGGTTCGAAAGGAGTCCCGGAGCATGAGCCTCGAGCCGGCACCGACAGCCGCAGTCGCCCCGACGGCCACGAGCCCGATCTACCTAAACGGCGCTACGATCATGAGCACGCCCACGGATCGCCAGGTCGAGATCGCCCGCCGGGCTGGCTTCGACGGCGTGGAGGTCCGGTCCGAGCGTCTCCTCGAGGCGCCCGACGAGGTCCGGAACGCGGCTGCCGTCGTCCGGCCGGGCGAGGTCTGGAGCCTGAACGGGCTCCAGTTGCAGCTCGGCGGGGACGGCGAGCTTGACCGGGCGCGCCTGGATGGGGAGCTCCCGCCGCGGCTCGAGATCTGTCGCGCGCTGGGTGTCGCGTATCTGCTCGTCGTTCCGCCGCGCGCCGCCGGCGCCGACCGGGCGCGGGCCATCCGGGCGATGCGGGAGGGACTGGCGATCGCCCGGGACCGGGGGGCCGGACTCGGGGTCGGGATCGCCTTCGAGTTCCTCGGCTTCGGCGACTGTCCGATCAACACTCCGGCGCTGGCCGGCGAGGTGGTCGGCGACGTGCCGGGCGTGGAGGTCGTCCTCGACTCGTGTCACTGGCATGCCAGCGGCTCGGGCGCGCTCGATGCCTTCCCGGTCGAGCGCCTGGCGATGGTCCATCTCAACGACGCGCCGGCGAAGCCGCCGCGCGAAATCGAGGATGCCGACCGGCTGCTTCCGACTCGCGGCGTCATCCGGCTGGCGGCGCTGGTCACCGCGCTTCGCGGACGTGGCTACGGGGGCCCGTGGAGCCTCGAGACGTTCAACCCGGCCTACTGGGCCCGGGATCCGCTCGAGGTCGCGACCGAGGGGCGCGACCTGGTCGGGCGCATTCTCGGCCTGCCGGCGCGGAGCTGAACCTGGATGCCTCCCGAGCGCCAGCCGGCCCCAACCTCGAGTGCGGCGGTGGACGACGCGATCACGGCCGCCACGATCCGGGACGTCGCCCGCCGGGCCGGAGTCTCGACGGCCACCGTCAGCCGGGTGATCTCCGGCGCCATGGTCGTCCGGCCCGAGACGCGGGCGCGGGTCCTCGAAGCGGCCGCGGCCCTCGGCTACCGGCCCTCGGGCGTCGCGCGATCGCTCAAGCTGCGCACGACGCGCACGCTCGGCCTGCTCGTCACCGACATCCAGAACCCGTACTTCCCGGAGGTCGTGCGGGCGATCGAGGACGTTGCGCTCGAGCACGAGCTAAGCGTCCTGCTGTGCAACGGCGCAGAGGACCCCGTCCGCGAGGAGACCTATCTCCAGCTGCTCATCGAGCGCCGCGTCGACGGCCTGATCATCGCCTCGAGCGGGCTCCAGGAACGCCACCGCGATCTCCTCGCCCAGCGGCGGAGCCTGCCGGTTGTCCTCGTCAACTGCACCGGCCGTGGCCTCGCCCTGCCAGCCGTGCTCAGCGACAACCGGGCGGGCGGCCGGATCGCCGCCGAGCACCTGCTCGCGCTCGGCCACCGACGGATCGGCCACGTGTCGGCACCCAGCCGGAACGCCGCGGCAGCGGAGCGTCTGGCCGGGGTCCGCGATGCGCTCGCCTCGGCCGGTCTAGGATTGGAGCAGTGCCCGGTCGTCGAGGGCGACGGGCGGGTGGCTGGCGGGGAGCGGGCGGTGGGCGCACTGCTGGCGGCAGACCCGGGAATCACCGGCATCGTGTGCTACAACGACCTGACCGCGATCGGCGTCATCCGCGGCCTCCGGGCGCTCGGCCGGCAAGTGCCGGCAGAGGTGAGCGTCGTCGGCTTCGACGACATTGCTCTCGCCTCGTGGGTCGACCCGCCGCTCACGACGGTCGCCCAGCAGATCGGGACGATGGGCCGCTGGGCCGTCGAACGGCTCGTCGAGTCGATCGGCGCCCCGGGCGAGCGGCGCCCGCCCGTCCGCCCGGTCGAGACGAGCGTCGAGCCGGTTCTGTTGGCGGTGGAGCTGCGTGTCCGGGGCTCGACTGCGGCGCCCGCCCGCCCGGGCGCGGAGTCGGCGCAGCGCCTGGGCACGCCGGCCGGCGCGGGCGCGGGGGCAGCGGCGGCCACGGGCGCACTCCCGACGGCTCCCGTCGGACCAGCCGGTGGTGCGCTCCCGGGCTCGCTCCACCGCGTGGCCCGGTCGCCCGCGCCCGAGGATGGCGCGATCGTGCGCGTCGCACCGCCCTTCGGGACCTGGCG
>CAYMBB010000275.1:0-3422 GCA_964388515.1 uncultured Anaerolineaceae bacterium | reverse complement strand
CGGGTACACGGAGCTGAACTGGTCGTTCCAGGCGTCGCCGACGTACGGCACTTGGGCGTTGCAGCAGAAGGTGGGGTACAGGCGGCCGTTGTTGAGGGCATCGGTGGCGAAGTGGCCGGTGAGCCCGTTGAGCGCCTTGAACGAGCTGATCATGTCGTTCCAGCCGATCGAGCCCAGGTTGTCGTACGGCTGGGCGAGCGCGGCGAACGAGTTCGCGTAGCTCGCGTCGCGGTAGACGACGACGTAGGGAACGGCAGCGAGGATGCCGGCCTCGCCCATCGGCGCGGCGGTCATCCCGACAGCGAGGGCGCGCTCAAGCCGGGCCGCGGTTCGGTAGCAGCGGATCTGCGGGAAGTCGAGATCGTGGCAGAACCAGTCGGGGATCTCGCGCACCGCGATCGGCTGGCCCTCGAGATCGGCCCGGACCGGCCCGCTGGCCGGATCCGCCGCCGAGACGGCGCCCGAGACGGCGCCGGTCGCGACCACCAGCGCGACAAGCGCGATACTGAGCCGAGCGAAGGCGTGTCCCATCTCCCGCTCCCCCGGTCGTCCCTCGTGGGCAACGATCCAGGCTGCCTGGGACGCGAGATCACGCTAGGTGACAGGAGATGCGCGGACAAGTGGGTGAAACCCAACGTCGGCCCTTGGGGTTTCCCTACTTCGGCCGGCGTCCCAGCAGTGGCATGATCGGGTCGCCGGCGGCGCTGGCGGTCGTCCTGATCGGCGCTGCCCTCGCGGCCGCGGCGACCTTGACCGCACTACTGGGATCGCCGTCCATGGGGGTCGTGTCCGAGAGTCCCGGCGGAGTCGTGCGCCATGTCGAACCCGGGTCGTACGCCTGGCAGAAGGGCATTCGCGCCGGGCAGGCCGTGGTCAATCTCGAGTCGAGCGACAGCCCAGGCGGCTGGGCGATCACGACGGCCGGACCGGACTCCGAGATCCGAGCCAGCGTTGCCGCGGCCGAGGGAGCGCTCCGCTCCACGCTGCCCGTGGCCCTCGTCGCGGCCGGTCTCGCGGTGCTGGCCATCCTGTCGGTCGCCTGGCGTTCCCGGCGAGCCGAGGCGCTGGCCAGCCTGGCCATCGTCCTGGCCGCGGTGCCGCTGAGCGTGGCGTCGGAGCCACCGATCACCGTGACCGCCCGTCTCGCGGCGCTTGCGATCCCCGCGCTCTGGCTGATCGGGCGCACCGCGGCGCGCCCATGGCGCCCAGCCGTCGGCGCGGCTGCTCTCGCCATTGCCGTCGGCTGGCTCGCCGCCTGGGCGGCCATTCCCTCACTCTTCGATCCGCTCGAAACCGCGCGAACCGGGGCGGTCATCCTTGCCGGCGGGGCGATCATCGAGCTGCAGCTCGATCGCCACGCAATTGCCGAGCGGCTGCGGTCAGCCGGCGGACTCCGCACGCTCGATGTCGCGATGCTCGCGCTCGCGATCCTCCTCGGCGTGGAACTCCAGCTTGTCGCCGGCGCGCCGCCGATCGTGACGATCGGGCTCATCGCCGTCGGGCTAGCGGTCTATCCCCGCTGGCGGCGGGTGGCCGGAGCCGCGATCGACCGCCTGTTCGTGGCCGACCTGCGCGACCGGTTGATGCTGGCGGCCGCCGAGGCGGAGCGCGGCCGGCTTGCCCGAGACCTCCACGACGCCCCGCTTCAGGAGCTGGCCGGCGTGATCCGCCGACTCGATCTCGTTCCCGACGCTCAAGCCGAGAACACCGCGCTACGCAAGGTTGCCGACGAGCTACGCGCCATCAGCACCGAGCTCCGGCCGCCGATCCTCGACGACCTGGGCCTGGCAGCGGCGATCACGGCGCTGGTCGCCCGCGCCGACCGTGAGGTCGAGGGCTTCCACGTTCAAACGGCGGTCCGCGACGATACCGAGTCGGGACTGGCCGGCCGGCCTCCCGCCGAGGTCGAGATCGCGCTCTACCGGATCGTCCAGGAAGCCCTCGCCAACGCGATCCGTCACTCGGGCGGGCATCGAGCGATCGTCGAGGGTGAGGTCGCGGCACACCGGATCGCGCTCACCGTTCGCGACGACGGCACGGGGCTCGCGGGCGGCGCGCTCGAGCGGGCGCTTCGGGAGGGTCGCCTCGGCGTCTCCTCGATGCGCCAGCGGGCGAATGCGATCGGAGCGACATTGACGCTCGAACCTTCGCCTGACGGCGGCCTGGCGGTGAGCGTGTCGTGGACGCGGTGAGCGTTCGCATCCTCATCGTCGACGATCACCCGGTCGTGGTGAGCGGCCTGCGGGCGATGGTCGACCGGGAGGCCGACATGACGGTCGCCGACGAAGCGGCATCGCTGGCTCAGGCACGGGCGATCCTCATGCAGGAGGCGGTCGACGTGGTCCTCCTCGACCTGCGCCTCCCGGACGGCTCAGGGTTCGAGCTCCTGCGCGACGCAGCCGACCTTCCGTCGCCGCCGGCGTTCGTCGTCCTCTCAAGCTTCGAGTCGGCGCAGTACATCGATGCCGCCATCCGCCACGGTGCGAGCGGGTACCTGCTCAAGACCGCCCCCTCCGAGGACGTGCTGGCCGCGATCCGGACGGTCGCCGAAGGGGGAACCGCATTCAGCGCCGAGCAGCTCCTGGCGGTGAGCCGGTCGGGCTGGACGCCGCTCGGCGCCCGCGATCGCCGACTCATCGAGCTGCTCCTGGCTGGCCAGACCAACAAGGAGATGGCCGCGGCGCTCGGCGTCAGCCGCCAGGCTGTGGAGACGAGACTGGCGCATCTTTGTCGGCGTTTCGATGTCGAAAGCCGTGTTGAACTTGCTCTCCGCGCGGAACGAGAGGGATGGCTCTCGGTACCGGGCACCCCACGGGAGGGGTAGCTGCGTACGGAGCTGCAGGGCGGTTCGGCGATTCCTGTTGAGCATGAACGTGCATGCTCCCCTCTTCGACCCGATCGATCCGCCGGCGCGCGTAAGCGCCTTCGAGCGCCTGGGCCGCATCGTCTACGACGCGATCCTCCTCGACCTCCCGCCCGACGATTCGCCGCTCGCCCTCGGACCGATCACCGAATGCCCACGGCCGGTCCCGGGCCTCGAGGTCGGGCTGGCCGGCGGGCTTGTGTGCGTCAGCCACACAGGCGGCTCGGTCTCCTTGCGCCTGGTGCAAGGAACGACCAGGAAGCTCCAGAGCCCTGGCGGCACCTGCCGGCTGCTCGTCCCCCTGCGCGCAGATCCTTCGATCTCGTACTACGAAATCGAAGGCGTTCGTTCCAGCGCTGGACACCCGCCGGAGTACCGATCCGGGCGGGCAGGCTCGACCGGCGGTGGTAGCGCGCGCCGTTGGTGGCCCGCGCCGTCGGGGCACCGCCTCTTGTCGGGGCAGCGCCGCCGCCGGCTGGCATACTCCACGTGATGCGACTCGATCTGACCCGCCGCGGCGACTATGCCGTCCGCGCCATGCTCGCCCTCGCCCGCCAGC
>CAYMBB010000274.1:0-3476 GCA_964388515.1 uncultured Anaerolineaceae bacterium | reverse complement strand
GCCCATGACCGCCACGCGCAGCTCCTCGACGCCCGGATAGCGTGTCCGCCACTCCCCCATCCGCTCGCGCAGGTAGGCCTGGATCCGCTCGGCCATCTCCTGGAAGAAGGTCGAGGTCGTCCGGCCGCAGCCCGGGCAGGCCGACACCTGGGGCAGGAACGAGCGCAGGCCGAGCGACTGGAGGATCTGCTGGGCGA
This sequence comes from uncultured Anaerolineaceae bacterium, assembly GCA_964388515.1. Taxonomy (GTDB): domain Bacteria; phylum Chloroflexota; class Limnocylindria; order Limnocylindrales; family CSP1-4; genus JAKAHU01. Next base: position 3,279 of record CAYMBB010000274.1, on the reverse strand, counting down.
CCTCGACCTCCTCGGTCCGGTCGCCACCCGGGGCCGGGGTGAGCGAGACGCGGATCGTGTCCCCGATCCCCTCGTTGAGCAGGATCGAGAGCCCGGCCGTCGAGCTGATGATCCCCTTCGTACCCAGGCCGGCCTCGGTCAAGCCGAGATGGAGCGGGTAGTCCGAGCGCCCGGCGAGCGACCGGTAGACGTCGACCAGATCGCGGACCCCGGACACCTTGGCCGAGAGGATGATCCGGTCGTGGCCCAGGCCGGTCGCCTCGGCCAGCTCGGCCGAGCGCATCGCCGATTCGATCATCGCCTCGATCATCACCTCGCGAGCGGGGCGGGGCGCCGCGGCCCGCGCGTTCGCGTCCATCAGCTCGGTCAGGAGCGCCTGGTCGAGCGAGCCCCAGTTCACCCCGATCCGGACCGGCTTGTCGTTCTCGATCGCGACCCGGATGATCGCCTGGAAGTTCGCGTCGTGGTGCCTCGCCCCGACGTTGCCCGGGTTGATCCGGTACTTCGCCAGCGCCCGGGCCATCTCCGGGTAGCGGACCAGGAGCAGATGGCCGTTGTAGTGGAAGTCGCCGATCACCGGTACGCCGACCCCGAGGTCCCGGAGTCTGCGGATCATCTCCGGCACGGCAGCCGCGGCGGCCTCGCTGTTCACGGTCACCCGGACGAGCTGGCTGCCGGCATGGGCGAGCCGGGCGACCTGGAGCGCCGTCGCGTCCGGGTCGGCCGTATCGGTGTTCGTCATCGACTGGACGACGATCGGATGTGCACTGCCGACGAGGACGCCACCGACGTCGACGCTGACCGTCGGGCGGCGCACCGGAGGCAGGTCGTCCGCGGTCATGGCACCGCGCCCCCGAGGCGGGCGATGTCGAAGTACGTGATCCAGATCAGGAAGGCGAACAGGAAGACGAACCCGACCAGGTAGGTCAGTCGTTCGACCCGCAGGCTCACGCGTGCCCCGGCGATCGCCTTGATCGCGAGCATCAGGATCCGCCCTCCGTCGAGCGGCGGGAAGGGCAGGATGTTCACCAGGGCCAGGTTGGCTGACAGGATTCCGGCCAGGTAGAGCGTGGCGATCGGGCCGGCCTGCCAGAACACCTCCCCGACCTGGACGGCGATCCCGATCGGCCCGGAGGCCGGCGGCGCCTCGGTCGGGCGGCTGATCAGCGCCTCGCCGACCTGGCCCAGGCCGCGCAGGATGAGGACGAACGCGTCGCCGGTCCGGGCGGTCCCGGTCCCGAGCGCCTCGAGCGGGCTGCGCGTGAACGTCAGGTCGGTCTCGACGAAGCCGAGATCCTGGATCCCGAGTGCCCCGTGCTGGGCATCGATCTGGTCGGGGGCGCGCAGCGTGACCGCCACCGCCGCCCGCACTCCGTCGGCGCGGATCAGCCCGAGGGTCACCGTCCGCCCGGCTCGGGCGCGCAGGTCGGTGACCATCGCCAGGCCGCCGTCGAACCGGTCGTAGTAGCGGCCGTCGATGGCCACGATCCGGTCGGTGGCCACGATCCCGGCGGCCGCGGCCGGCGACCCGGCCTGCACACCCGCAAAGGTGAGGGCCCCGGCCCGCTGGGGCAGCCAAGCGATCGCACCGAAGATGACCAGGGCGAGCAGCAGGTTCATCGCCACCCCGGCAACGAGGACGACGACCTTCGTGCCCAGACCGGCCCGGGTGAAGCTGCGCGGATCGTCCGAGTCGCCGTCCTCGCCCTCGAGCTTGACGAAACCGCCGATCGGCAGCCAGTTCAGGGTATAGAGCGTCTCCCCGTCCGAACCGAGGACGCGGGCCCGGGGCGGGAAGCCGACCCCGAATTCGTGGACCCTGATCCGCGCCAGGCGGGCGGTGAGGAAATGGCCGAACTCGTGGATCAGCACGAGCACGGCGAGCATGACCACGAAGATGACGACCGTGATCAGCGACTGGACGAGCGCCATCTAGCGACCTCCGGACCAGGCCCCGGGGGCGAATGCGGCCCGCACCTCGGCCTCGAGCGCGACGAGCTCGTCGACGTCCGGGGCCGCAGCGCCGGAGGCGCCCCCGAACCGCTCGACCGCCGCTTCCAGGAGCCGCGGGATGCCGGTGAAGGTGAGCGTGCCGTCGAGGAAGCGGGCCACGGCGACCTCGTCGGCGGCGATCAGCGCCGCGCTCGCCCGGGACCCGCGCCGACCGGCCTCGCGGGCGATCGCCAGGGCCGGGAAGCGTTCCTCGTCCGGGGCCCGGAAGTCGAGGTGGCCGACGGCGGCAAGGTCCACCGCCCGGGCCGGGGACGGAAGGCGGTCGGGATAGGTCAGCGCGAACTGGATCGGCAGATGCATGTCAGGGGTGCCCAGCTGGGCCTTCAGCGAGCCGTCGACGAACTGGACGGCCGAGTGGACGACGCTCTGGGGATGGATCACCACGTCGATCGCGTCGTCGGCGACATCGTACAGCCAGTGGGCCTCGATCACCTCCAGACCCTTGTTCGCGAGCGTCGCCGAGTCGATCGTGATCTTCGCCCCCATCCGCCAGGTCGGGTGGCGGAGCGCCCGCTCGGGTGTCGCCGCGGCCAGCTCGTCGAGCGACGAGTCGAGGAACGGACCGCCGGAGGCGGTGAGGATCAGGCGGGCGACCGTGGACGCCGGCTCCCCGACCAGGCACTGCCAGATCGCGGAGTGCTCGGAGTCGATCGGTCGCAGCCAGGCGAGCGGGCTGGCGAGCGGGTCGCGCGGGTCGACCGCCGCGCGTTCGGCGGCGCGGGCGCGGGCCTCGGCCATCACCAGGTGCCCGCCGGCGACGAGCGTCTCCTTGTTCGCGGTCGCGACGACCTTGCCGGCGGCCAGGGCGGCGAGCACCGGTTGCAGGCTGACCAGCCCACCCGTGGCAACGATGACGAGGTCGACGTCGTCGCGCCGGGCGAGCTCGACGAGCGCCTCCCGGCCGGCGAGCCGGGACGTCCCGGGCGGCAGGTCGAGAGCGGCCAGGGCAGCCTCGTCGGCGAGGGTGACGACGGCCGGCCGGAGGAGCGCCACCTGCCCGGAGAGCACGTCCGCCCGCCCGCCGGCAGCGAGGGCGACGGTCCGGAACCGGTCGGCATGGCGGACGAGGAGATCGACCGCCTGGCGGCCGATCGAACCGGTCGAGCCGAGGAGCGCGACACCGGTCCGGCCGTCCCGCCGGTCGTGGGCGGTACCCGGCGAACGGGCGCTCATGCCGGCCGCGCCGTCGTCGTCGTGGCCGCGGGCAGGCCGACCGGTCCGCTCACCGGATCGCGACCGTGACATAGAGGGCGAGCACCGGGGCCG
>CAYMBB010000273.1:0-3525 GCA_964388515.1 uncultured Anaerolineaceae bacterium | reverse complement strand
GAGTGTCTGCTTCCCAAGCAGAATGTCGCGGGTTCGAGTCCCGTCTCCCGCTCCACCCCTGTTTTATCCCGGTGGGAACCGCGTGCCAGCTGACCTGTCACGCCGGGCGGCCAGGATCGCGCCATGGCACGCACGAAGTCCGACCCGGGCGTCGTCCGACCGAGCTGTCCCGATCACCCGGACAACCGGGTCCGGCTCGACGGCTTCCGGCACTGCGGCTGGAGCGACGCCCACCGGCGACCCCGGTATCGGTGCGTGGCCGAGCCCGGGACGCGCGGCCACTCGTTCAGCCCCGCGGTCGCCGTCCGCTCTCCGACCGAGCGCCACCCTGACGCGGGCGCTGCCTGCCCGACCTGCGAGCACGTGTATGGCCGCCACGAGGGCGTGCGGACCGGGCGCGACTTCGTGTTCGGCCACGCCGAGATCGCCCGGCTCCTCGTCCGGGTCGGCGAGGGGATGAGCCTGCGGGCCGCCAGCGCCGACCTGCGCGAACACGTCCTCCGGGTCGCCGACGGTGGCCCGAGCCGGGCAGCCAACCTCGCGGTCAACTACCTCGACGCGTTCGCGGACGCGATCCTCGCCGCGCTCCACCCGACATCCTGGCCGCGGGTCCTCGTGCTCGACACGACGACCCTGTTCACCCGCGGCTTCCGGCCCGACCGGGACGACGACACGCCGGCCGCGGTCCCGGCCAAGGCCGGCAACCTCAAGGCCGGCACGATCCTGATCGCCCTCGACGGGACGGTCCGTCGTCCGACACCTGTGCTGCTGAAGGTCTCCGGCGCCAAGGATGTCGAGAGCTGGCGGGCCTTCTTCGGGATCCTCACGGGCGCACCCGAGGTCGTGGTGGCCGATCTCGACCCGGCGATCGGGCGGGCGGTGCGCGAGACGTGGCCGAGCGCGATCGTCGTCCCCTCGCGCCACCACCTCGCCGCCCAGATCCGCGAGCGGCTCCTCGCCGACGGGATCCCCGAACGGGTCCGACTGGAAGCGCCGGTCCCGACCCTTCGTCCGCTGCCGTGGACCGGCGAACGACTGCGCCGCTTCGGCCCGCATCCGCTCCACGAGGCGGCTCTCGGCGCCCTGCGCGGCCCGGCCAGCTGGGCGGCGTTTGGTGAGCTCGTGGAGCGGTGCGTGCCACCGGATCGCCTTGCCCTGCGCAGCTGGATGACGACCAACGAGCTGCTCGTCCGACGCGGCTGGCTGATCCGAGAGCGGCACCCCTGTGTGCCGCTCTCGACCGGCGCGCTCGAGGGCGCGATCGGCGAGTGGCTCGCCCCGCTCCGCCGGCGGGCCGGCCGCTGGCAGAACGCCCGCCGGCTCGACCTCGTCCTCGGCCTGATGACCCTGCGGGCGCGAGGCGCCGCCCGCGAGGCTCGCGATGCGGCGATCATCCGACGGGCGTTCGCGATCCGCGAGAACCGCTCCCACCTGTCGGCTGAGAACGGTCTGCCGGTCGAGACGTATCGCGGCCGGACCCGCCAGATGAGCTGGTGGCGCTCGTTCCACGATCGCACCGAGCCGTCGCTGCCCGCCCTCGTCCGGGCCGCCGACCGGCGCTGGCGGGCGCGCGAGAAGGCTGACCACCTGGTCCGAGTCACGGAGGAGCGCCTGGCGGAGCGCTATGCCGCCGAGCTCGACCTGCGGACGGTCCTTGGCCTGCCGGCGCCGCCCTCGGGCCGGCCGAAGCGGGCCACGCGGCGCACGGCCGCGTCGGTCCGAGGTCGGACGCTCGCCGACTACCCCGACCTCGTCTGTGAGTGGGCGTGGGACGTCAACGCCGATCTCGACCCGGCCAGGCTCGCGGCGGGCAGCCACGAGCGGGTCGTCTGGCGCTGCCTGCTCGATCCTGCCCACGTGTGGGAGACCCGGGTCGCCGACCGGACGTACCACGACTCGGCCTGCCCCTTCCACATGGGGATCCGGGTCCACCCGGCCGAGTCGCTGGCCGCCTTCTATCCGTAGCTCGCCCTCGAGTGGCACCCGACCGCGAACGAGCTGCGGCCCGACGAGGTCACCAGGGCCTCGGCTCGCGACGTCGTCTGGCGCTGTGAGCCGGGGCACACCTGGACCGCCGCTGTGTACCAGCGGACCCTGTCGCGGTCCGGCTGTCCGGACTGCTATCGCCTCGAGGCGGCCGCCCGCTCTCGCACCGGCAAGACCCGAGCCCGTCGAACGAGCGACACCGCCGAGCTCACCAAGGTCATCGCCCCGCCATCGCGACTGGCCGGCAGCGAGGCCGGCTGAACGGCGACGTCATCTGGCAGCTGGGCACGCGGTTCCCACCGGGATAAAACAGGGGGCCGCTCCAATTCTCCCGATCCGCGCTCACTCAGGACCGCACGTTAGCTCGGCGGTCCTTCCGCTTCTCGCGGACCCGAATGGGTGACGCTAGGACGCGCCGCACGACAACTCGGCGATGGCAGGAGCCCTGCCCGTACCACGCTCCGAACCCCACGAAGGCGCTTGCCGCCGTTCGCCGCTGCGCGCCACCGGCGAGCGGCCCGGCGCCATGAGGACCATGGCCCGGTAGCACCATCGGGTAACTGTCCATGCCGTGGTCGAACCGTACCGTTCCGCTCATGACCGACATTGGACGCCCGTCGCAGGAAGGCCCGGCGCCGTCCGCTCCCCCGCCGTCCGCGCCCGCCCCGAAGAAGAAGCGCGGCTGCCTGGCCACCGGCTGCCTGACGATCCTGGGCCTGCTTTTCGTCATCGTCGTGGTCGTCGGCGGGCTCCTCCTCCGCGTCCCTCAACAGCTCGGGATCTGGCCCTCGGGGGCGAGCCTGCTGCAAGGCACGCCCGATCGCGAAGCCGCAGCGGCGATCCTCGACGAGATCGCGGCCACCGGCGTGGACACCACCGGCCTGTCGCTCATCGTCTTCCCCGTAAAGGGCCAGAACGGCGCCCTCGCCTACGCCGTGCTCGACACGTCGGCGGGCTTCCAATTCCCGACCGCGGCGGCCGCCAACCCCATCCCCGAGCTGTTCGGCCGGCTCGCCGGCGGACCGACGGTGGAGGACGCGAAGATCGAGCCGGCGGCGATCGCCTACCGCGACCAGGAGGGCCGCACGCTCGGCGTCCTGACCGCCTCGACCGAGACCATCCGGGACTTCGTGGCCGGACGGATCGACGAGCAAGCATTCAGCGAGGCGCTCCATGGAGACGTCGACCTTGGAGCCGTCCTCGAGGCGGTGAACCGGCAATGAGACGGCACCGGCTCACAGGGCTCCTGCTCCTCGCGACGTTTGCGGTCGGTCGATGCGGCGCCGAGGACAAGGCCCTGGCACAGGCGTTCATCCAGCAGTGGGCGATCGGCCATGCCGACGAGATCGCGATGCGCAAGCTGGGCCTCTCCGACGGCAACAGCTACGTGGACGCGGCCGTCGACGCGGCCGACGTCGTCATGAAGTTCCAGCAGGCCGAGGACCTCATGGCGAAGGGGCGCAAGAACTCCGACCCGAAGGCCATGGACGACGCGCTCAAATTGCGGCCCAACGACTGGACGTACGAGCTCTCCCGGGC
>CAYMBB010000272.1:0-3550 GCA_964388515.1 uncultured Anaerolineaceae bacterium | reverse complement strand
ATACTGGGACAGCTCGCCCGAGCCGGCCCAGCGCTACCTGGAGATCCGCTCGCGCCGGGGAGCGGCCGCCCGGGGCGCAGCGCCCGCCGCCCGCGGCGCAGCGCCCGCCGCCCGGGGCGCTGGCGCCACGGCGCCGCTTCGCCCGACGAGCCTGCGTCGCCGGGCGGCGGCGATCCGCGGCTTCTATCGGTTCGCCTTCGGCGAGGGCCTGATCGCGGTCGACGTGGCCAGCCACCTCGACCTGCCCCGCCAGCCACGGCTCCTGCCCGAGACGCTCAGTGTCGAGGAGGTCGAGCGGCTGCTGGAGGCGGCCGGCGGCGGTGATCGACCGTTGACCCCGAACCAGGTCCGCGACCGGGCGCTGGTCGAGCTGCTCTACGCCGCCGGACTCCGGATCAGCGAGGCGCTCCGTCTCGACCGCGAGGACCTCTCCCTCGACGGCGGGTTCGTCCGGGTGATCGGCAAGGGCGACCGCGAGCGGCTCGTCCCGGTCGGCGAGATCGCCCTCGGCTGGCTGGAGCGCTACCTGGCCGAGGTGCGACCCGGCTGGCTGGCGATCTCGCACGTCACACCCGCCCGCGGTGGACCGCTGTTCCTGACCGAGCGCGGCCGGCGCTACGCGCGCCAGCAGGCCTGGGCCGCCGTGCGCCGCGCGGCGCTGGCCGCCGGCCTGCGGGTCGAGGTGAGCCCGCACACGCTCCGCCACTCGTTCGCCACCCACCTGCTCGAGGGAGGCGCCGACCTGCGGATCGTCCAGGAGCTGCTCGGACATGCGAGCATCAGCACGACCCAGCTCTACACCCACCTGACCGGCGAGCGGATCAAGGAGGTCTATGCCCGGGCGCACCCGCGGGCCTAGGCCGGAGGAGGAGTCTCGAATGGCCTACGTCGATTCGCTCCTGGCGACCGGCGAACAGATCGTCCGCCGCGAGCGCCAGCACTGGTTCGTCCTGGTCAGCGCCGCCCGCTGGGGGATCCTCGGGACCGTGCTCGGGATCGTCCTCGGCACGCTCCGCCTGGCGGGCAGCCTGCCGGCCGGCGGTCTCGGCGACGCGCTCGGGATCGTCACCCTCCTCCTGCTTGGGGGCGGTGCGCTCCGGATCCTCTGGTCGTACCTCGTCTGGCACAACCACGAGTTCGTGGTCACGACCCGCCGGGTGATCGTGACCGACGGGGTCGTCAGCCGGCGGGCGACCGACAGCTCGCTCGAGAAGATCAACGACGCGGTCCTCAGCCAGTCGCTCTTCGGGCGGATCTTCGGCTTCGGAGACCTCGATGTCCTGACCGCCTCGGAGGCCGGGATCGAGCGCCTCCGGATGCTCGCCGACGCGACCGGGTTCAAGCGGGCGATGCTGGACGCGAAGCACGCCCTCGAGCGTGAGCTGGCCCGCCCGGTCGAGGCCAGCGAACCGGCCGCGGCCGGGGCGGGCACGGCCGCGACCCGGGCGACGAGCGCCGACGAGGTGATGGCGACCCTCGCTCGGCTGGCCGAGCTGCGCGACCGGGGCGCGATCTCTTCGACCGAGTACGAGGCGAAGAAGGAAGAGCTCCTCGGCCGCCTGTAAGCGCGAGCCGGCCAGGACCGTCCCGCCGGCGACACCGCCGGTGGGACGACGCCGGCCGCGACAGGTAGGATTGAGCCGGCCCCACCACCGTTCGTCGAGGTCAGGATCGCGTGCTCAACATCGGACCGGAACAACTGATCCTCATCGGGTTCTTCCTGCTCGTCGGGTTCCCGATCCACGAGTTCGCCCACGCCCTGGCGGCCTGGTGGCTGGGCGACGGGACGGCGAAGCTGTTCGGGCGCCTGACGCTCAACCCGGTCGCCCACTTCGATCCGCTCGGGGGGATCGTGCTCGTCATCTCGGTTCTCTTTGGCGGGCTGATCATCGGCTGGGCCAAGCCGACGCCGGTCAACCCCGCGAACCTGCGCGACCGGCACAACGGCGAGGTGATCGTTGCCCTGGCCGGACCGGCCTCGAACCTGATCATGGCCCTCGTCGGGGCCCTCGCCCTGCGCCTGCTCCTGCCGGCGGAGGCGTCGGTTCCGCCCCGCCTCCTCGTGCTCCTGTTCGATTTCGTCCTGTTCAACGTCATGCTCGGGATCTTCAACCTCATCCCGATTCCGCCCCTCGACGGGTCGACGCTCCTGTTCCGGTTCGTCTCGCCGCAGACGGCCTGGCGGCTGCGGCCAGTGCTGGCCCAGTACGGGTTCCTGATCCTGCTCATGGTCATCCTCCTTGGGGGTCAGCTGATCGGGCGACTGGTGGTCGATGCGACGCGCGTCCTGGTGGGCGTCTAAGGTCCGCCAGTTCCGCTCGTACCTCGGCGCCCGGGTGGCGCCCGGGGAGCGGACGGCGCTGGCCGCCTGGTTGACACCGCCCGAGCTCGCGCTCTTCGACGCGATGCACGTCGCCGATCGCCGCCATGGGCTCGACGTCGTGGCCGCCCTCCGTCGCCAGGGAGTGGACGAACGCGACGTCCTCCTCGCCGGCCTGCTCCACGACGCGGGCAAGGGGCCCGCGATCGGGCTCTGGCCGCGCGTCGCCTGGTCGCTCGGCGAGGCCTGGGGGCCGTGGGTCGTGGCCCTGGCGAGCCGCCTGCCCGGCTTTGGTCCGGCGCTCGACCGCCTGGCCCGGCACGCCGAGCTCTCGGCTGCCCTGGCCGCCGAGGCAGGCTGTCCGGCCCGCACAGTCGCCCTGATCCGGGACCAGGAGGCCCCCAGCGACCCGCTCTACGGCGAGCTGCTCCGGCTCGCCGACGAGGCCAACTGAGGATGGTCGCCCCGCTCTCGAGCCCCACGCCAGGCGCCCCGGGCAGGGAGGCCCCGGCGGTCCCCGGCGAGCCGGGCGGGCCGGCGCGGCCCTCCGTCGTGTTCGCTGACGGCCGCCGACCCGAGGCCGCCACGCGCATCCGGCTCCAGAGCTTCGACGGACCGCTCGGGCTGCTCCTGGCGCTGATCGAGGCCCGCCAGCTCGACGTCCTGGACGTCCCGCTCGGTGCGCTCGCCGGCGCCTACCTCGACGCTCTCGCCTTGCTCGACAGCGACCGGCTGGCGAACATCGCCTCCTTCGTGGCGGTGGCGAGTCAGCTCATTCTGATCAAGAGCCGGGCGATCCTGCCCCGGCACGAGGAGCCTGCCGCCGGCGTCCCGGCCGACGAGGGCCCCGATCCGGAGGAGGAGCTGCGGGCGCGGCTGATCGCCTATCGTGCGTTCCGCGACGCCGGGGCTCGCCTGCAGGCCGCGGCGGACGAACGGGTCGGGCTGTTCCGGCGCGAGCCGGCCGCCGCGCTGGCCGCGGCCGTCGCGGGCGCTCGCCCGGTCGCCCTCGCGCCGCTCCCCCGGGCCACCCTGCCCCGCGCCCTCGAGGGACTTGTCCGGCGCGTGCCCCCGCCGCAGGCGGCGCCCGGGATCGTGGCCCGGCCGATCACGATCAGCAGGCGGGCGGCGGTCATCCGCGCCGCGCCCCGGGCGGCCCCGTCGGTACTCCAGCAGGAGCTGCCCCGCGGGGTACGCGGCCAGGCGGTCGGGGCGCGCACCTTCCTCGCG
>CAYMBB010000271.1:0-3558 GCA_964388515.1 uncultured Anaerolineaceae bacterium | reverse complement strand
GACCGGGACCGGCCGGCCGTACAGGTAGCCCTGCACGAGGTCGACCTCCAGCTCCCGGAGCGTGGCGGCCTCCGCCTCGGTCTCGACCCCCTCGCCGACCAGCCGGCAGCCGATCTCGCGGGCGAAGTGACGCATCCCCGCGATCAGGGCCTGGCGGGCCGGGTCGCGGTCCACGTCACGGACGAGGCCGATGTCGAGCTTCACGAAGTGGGGCGCCAGCTCCACGATGTGACGCAGGCTGGCGAACCCCGCCCCTGCGTCGTCGACGGCGAGCTCGACGTTCGGGCCGATCGTGCCCAGGGCCTCCCGGAGCGCCTCGTAGTCGTCGATCGCGACATGCTCGGTCACCTCGAGCACGATCCGGCGGCCGAGCCTGGCAGCGGCGAGCAGGTCGCGCAGCGGCTCGCGGGCCAGGATCAGTTCGGGCGACACGTTCAGCCCGAGCAGTCGGTCGGGCGGCAGGCGGGTGGCGGCCTCGAGGGCGCTGCGCAGGCAGCCGAGCTCGAGGTCGATCCCGAGACCCACCGCCTGGGCGTTGCGGAACCAGTGATCCGGCCGAATCCCGTCGTGGAAGCGGGTCAGGGCCTCGTAGCCGATCACCCGCTGGCCCCCGAGCTCGATGACCGGCTGGAAGACCGGGTGGAAGGTCCGGGCCGCGACCGTGGCCAGGACCCGGTCGCGGACCTCACCCAGGCGGCGGTCGGCCTCGAGACCGGGCGTCAGGAGCGTCCCGGCGGCCGAGGCGAACTCGGTGATCTGGGGCAGGTGACGGGCCAGGTCCGCCGCCCCGCCCGGCGTCGCCGAGGCAACCGCGACCAGGCCCAGCAACCGGCGTCCGCTGCGCAGGGGCGCGAAGGCGAGTCCCTGGACGCCGGCGCCAGACAGGGCCTCGCCGAGAGCGCCCTGGGCGCTCTCGGGCGTCCAGGTCTCGAACCACGGCCCACGCGACGCCCGCTCCCGCAGGTACGCCGTCCGGATCGGCGAGAGCGGATGGCCGGCGGCGATCGGGATGCCGGGCGGCACGCGGACCGCGATCGGCATCGCCACCCCCGGCGTCGTGAAACTGAGGACCGCGGCCATGTCCACCTCGGGCAGGGCGAGCGCCTCCTCGCAGATGCCGGCGGCGATGTCGTCGAGTCCGTCGAGGGCGCGGAGGCGGTCGAGCGCCTCGATCAGGTCGGCGCGCAAGCGTGTCTCACGCTCGAGCTCCTGTTCGACCTCGAGTTCGTGCGTGACGTCACGCTGGATGCCGATGAAGCTGGCGATCCGGCCGTCGTCGTCGCGTACGGGCGAGATGACGGCCTCGCTCTCGACCAGCCCGCCGTCCCGGCGGCGGTTCGTCAGCCGGCCGGACCACGTTTCCCCGGCCGTGATCGTGGCCCACATCGCCTGGTAGAACGGCTCGCCGTGGCGTCCGCTCCTGAGCAGGCGCGGGTTCATCCCGAGCACCTCGTCACCGCGGTAGCCGTAGGTCCGCTCGAAGGCCGGGTTGACGTACACGATCGAACCGTCGGGGTCGGTGATCACGACCACTTCGGCGGCCTGCTCGACCGCCGTGGCGAGCAGGCGGTGGTGCGCCTGGCTGGCCAGGAGTGCCTCCTCGGCTCGGCGATGCTGGCGCACGAATCGCCAGGCGAGGAGATACAGGAAGGAGGCGGTGACCATCACGAAGAGGACGCCCTTGGCGACCTCGACGACTGCCGCCATGCCCGCCGGCGCGACGTCGGGCACGAGCGTCGAGGAGATCGTGATCCAGGCCGCCGCGACGACACCGTAGGTCAGCGCAAGCCGGAGCGGGAACCGGTCGGGCCTGGATCCTGGCCCGGTGCCCGGGGTCCGGTACGAGTCGATCGACACGTTGTCACCTCGGCCCCCTGAGCAAGCTGCCCCCGCCAGCCGATCAGCGGCTGGTGGCGATAGAGGATAGACCACCGAGTCCAGCGCTGATGGGCCCCGGACGCGCCGTCGGGCGCCGCTGCCGGCGATCGCCGGTTCGTCGTGCTCACCGGTCCGTCGTGCCCACCGGTCCGTCGCGCCCACCGGTCCGTCGCGCCCACCGGTCCGCGCGTGCGCGCTGCCCGGGCAGGGGGCACAATCTGGCCATCACGCGCCTGTTCCGGCGACGAGGAGGACCATCCCGATGACGCAGACGCTCCAGCCCACGACCTATCTCCAGTTCATCGGCGGCCGTCAGGTCGCGGCGGCGAGCGGCGAGACGGTCGCGGTCGAGAACCCGGCCAACGGCGAGGTGATCGCCCACGTCCCGTCGAGCGGGGCGGAAGACGTCGATCGCGCCGTCGCGGCGGCCGCGACCGCGTTCGAGACCTGGCAGCACACGACCCCGCAGGAGCGGAGCCTGATCCTGCTCAAGCTGGCCGACCTGGTCGAGGCGAACGCGGACGAGCTGACCCGGCTCGAGAGCGCCCAGACCGGCAAGCCGATCAACGTGGCGGCGGTCGACATGCCCGCGATCGCCGACAACCTGCGCTTCTTCGCCGGGGCGGCCCGGACGATGGAGGGCAAGGCCGTCAACGAGTACACCGCCGGGCGCACCTCGCTCATCCGGCGCGAGCCGATCGGGGTGATCGGCTCGATCGCGCCCTGGAACTACCCGCTCTACATGGCCGGCTGGAAGATCGGGCCGGCCCTCGCCGCCGGCAACACGGTCGTGCTCAAGCCCTCGGCCCGCACGCCCCTGACCGCCCTCCGGTTCGCCGAGCTCGCCGCCGACATCCTGCCCCCCGGAGTCCTGAACGTGATCACCGGGCCGGGTTCGGTGACCGGCGAGGCGCTGGTGGCCCATCCGGGCGTGGGCATGATCTCGGTCACCGGTGACACCGAGACCGGCAAGCGGATCGCCAAGGTCGCCGCCGACCGGGTGAAGCGGCTGCACCTCGAGCTCGGAGGCAAGGCGCCGGTGATCGTCTTCGACGACGCCGATCTCGACCTGGTGGCCGAGACCCTGCGCTTCGCGAGCTTCTGGAATAGCGGCCAGGACTGCACCGCCGCCTGCCGGGTGATTACCGGCCCGAAGATCTACGACCAGTTCGTGAGCCGGATGGCCGACGAGGTCCGGATGATCAAGTGGGGCGATCCGACCAGCGGCGAGGAGCTCGAGATGGGCTCGCTGATCTCGAAGGGCCAGGTCGAGCGCGTGTCGGGCATGGTCGAGCGCGCGCGCTCGGGCGCCGAGGTGCTCGTGGGCGGGCGGGTACCGGAGCTGCCCGGCGCCTACTACGAGCCGACCCTGATCGCCGGCCCGGACCAGAAGGCCGAGATCGTCCAGGACGAGGTGTTCGGCCCGGTGGTTACCGTGCAGCGCTTCGGCGACGAGGAGCAGGCGATCCGCTGGGCGAACGACGTCCGGTTCGGGCTCGCCGCGTCGGTCTGGACGAACGACATCGGTCGGGCACTCCGCGTCTCGAAGGCGATCCAGTTCGGGACGGTCTGGGTGAACGACCACTTCACCCTCGTCTCCGAGATGCCCCACGGCGGCTTCAAGGAATCAGGCTACGGCAAGGACCAGTCGATGTACGCGGTCGAGGACTACACGGTCGT
>CAYMBB010000270.1:2349-3562 GCA_964388515.1 uncultured Anaerolineaceae bacterium | reverse complement strand
GCGCGCCGCCTCCTCGATCCACTCGGGGGGCCACTGGTCCCCGGGCTGCTCGCTGGCTGGCGGCTCACTCATCGGCGGGCCTCGGCCAGCCGGTCGAGGGGGCTGAGCGTCTTGGCCGCGGCGACGGCTCGTTCCGAGCGAGTCGACGCGGCGTACCGGGTGAGCATCTCGCGGCTCTTCCAGCCGGCCTGGGCCATGAGATCCGACTCCTGCATGCCGGCCGCGAGCATCGAATGGGCGTAGGCGTGGCGGAACAGGTGCGGGTGGAGGCGGCCCGGGATCCCGGCCTGGTACCCGCGGTCCCTGACGAGCTCGGCCATGCCGGACTCGCGGAGCGGGCCCTTGCGCCCGAGCCACAGGTTCGGGCGCGTCGCGGCCGGGTGCTTCGTCCTCGCGCGGAGGTAGCGATCGAGCGCTCGGACCGTCTGTGCGCCCATCCCGACGCGGCGGACCCGGCTGCCCTTGCCGGTGACGGTGAGCGTTTGAGTGTCGAGGTTGACGTCCTCGAGGCGGAGGCCAAGGACCTCACCCCGACGGGCGCCCGTGTCCATGAAGACCCGCAGGATCGCCTCGTCGCGCCGGCCCTCGAAGCTCTTGTCGCGCTCGCAGACATCGAGCAGTCGGCGGAGCTCCGGCTCGCGCAGGACCGGCGGTGGCGTCTCAGGCAGGCGCGGTGGCTTCATCCGCGCCATCGGGCTCTCGCGGATCTCGCCCTCCTCGACGAGCCACCCGAAGAACGCTTGGCAGCCGCGGTAGCGGTTGTGCGCCGTCGCCGGCTTCCAGCGCGTGAGGAGATCGGTGATGAACGCCTCGACGTGCTCGCGATGGATCGCTTCCGGGTCGGTCGGCATCCCGCGGGCTTCGAGGAACCGGCCGAGCTGAGTGACGGCCGTCGAGTACGTCGAGATCGTCGCCGGACTCATCCGCTGGGCGACGAGATGCCGGCGCCAGCTCGCGACGAGTTGGGCGAGGGAACCGACGGCCGTATCATGGACGGTGCCGGCGGCGGCTGAGCGCATCGCTTTCGTCTCCTGCTGAGGTTCTTGAACAGGGCTCAGCATATGCGATTGGAGCGGCGTAGGCTAGTCTCCACTGGCAGAATCAGGAAGCATGTGCGCTTTCTGATCGTGAACCGTCGGGGTGTAGCGTAGCCTGGTAACGCACGTGCTTTGGGAGCACGAGATCGCGGGTTCGAATCCCGCCGCCCCGACCA
>CAYMBB010000270.1:0-2249 GCA_964388515.1 uncultured Anaerolineaceae bacterium | reverse complement strand
GGCCCGAGGATGAACCGCTTCCGGCGCCTCGGACTTCAGCGGCGGATCATGCTCTACGTCACCGTGGGGCTGGCCGCGCTGTTCGGCCTGGTCACGGCTCTCGGCCTGGGCGCGATCGATCAGGCCGCCCAGCTCGTGTTCAACGAGCGGCTCGCCACCGCGCACACGACGGCCGGGATCCTCGAGCGCGATTTCGAGCGGGTCGCGACGGAGATCGACGAGGCGGAGCGCGAGCTGGACGGATCGACCGGCACCGCGGCGGCCCTGCTCGACCGCCTCGACCGGAGCGCCCCGTTCCTCTTCTTCCGGATCAGCGGCGTCTGGCTGATCGATGGCGACGGGCGCCCGCGCGATGCCGCCGGGCAGCCCCGGCCCCCGGCCACTCCTGGCAGCCAGCCGCCGCTCGCGCCGTTCGACGGCCGGTACACGGTCCTGCGCGCGATGGGCCCGGTCGAGGGATCAGTGTCCTTCGCCGCGATCGCCGTGCGGCTGCCCGGGTCCGCCGGCATGACCGGGTCCGCCGATGCGACCGGGTCCGCCGGTGCGATCGGTTCCGTCGTGGTCGTGCACACGGTCTCCCTGAACAGCACGAGTGACTACGTCCCCGCCATCCACGGTCAGCCCGGCACGGACGTGTCTCCGGCCAGCGACGCGGCGAACGCGACCGACGCGGCGAACGCGACCGACGCGGCCGAGCGGTACCACCTCGAGGTCGTCGATCCGAGCGGGATCGCCGTCCTCGGCATCGGCGCCGATGAGCACCCGGGCCAGCCGAGCCGGCACTACGCGGCGATCGCCGGCCTCGTCGAGGAGCACCGTGCCGCTGCGCTCCTCCACCAGCCCGAGCCCGGCGCCGGCTTCGAGCCGCACGTCATGGCCGTCGTGCCGGTGGGCTCGAGCCCCTTCTACATCGTGCTCGAACAGCCTGTTGACGTGGCCCTGGCGTTGCCGCTCCAGCTGCGCGAACGCCTGATCCTGCTGGCCCTGCTCGGTTTCGTCGTCGCGCTCGTCCTCGCCTGGGTCACCACCCGGCACGTCGTCAAGCCGACCGAGGAGCTCACGCTGGCGGCCGAGCGGATGGCCCTCGGCGACCTGGCAAGCCCGATCGACGTGACCGCCCAGGACGAGATCGGCCAGCTGGCCGAGAGCCTCGAGGCGATGCGCCTGCGCCTGAAGGAGGCTCACGAGGCGATCGAGCAGACGAACAGCGAGCTGGAGGCGCGGGTGGCCGAGCGGACCGCCCGCCTCGAGCAGCTCCTGCGCAGGACGATCTCGGCCCAGGAAGAGGAACGCCATCGCCTGGCCCGCGAGCTGCACGACGAGACGGCGCAGACACTGGCCGCCCTGGCGATCGCGATCGATCGGGCTCGCGACGCGCTCGACGGATCCGGGACGCAGGCGGCCGAGCAGATCCGGGCGGCCAGGGAGATCGCCGGCCGCCTGCTGGCCGAGACCCGCCGTCTCATCCTCGGCCTCCGGCCGGCCGTGCTCGACGACCTGGGCCTGATCCCGGCGATCCGCTGGCAGTGCGAGACTTCCCTCGCCGAGCGCGGCGTCGAGACGACATTCGAGGCCGACCCGCCCGACGCGCGCCTGCCGAGCCACCTGGAGGTGACCCTCTTCCGGATCGTCCAGGAGGCGGTGTCGAACATCGCCCGGCACGCGAACGCGCGCCACGCCCGGGTGCGGCTGACATTTCGCGACGGGGTTGCGACGGCCGTAATCGCCGACGACGGGAGGGGGTTCGACGTCGGCCGGCTGACCCGATCCGGCGACCGCGACGCCAGCGTCGGGCTGCTCGGGATGCAGGAGCGGGTGTCACTGCTGAACGGGCAGATGGAGATCCGCTCGGCGGAAGGGAGCGGCACGGAGATCGTGGTCCAGGTGCCGATCGCCGAGGAGGCAGCGCAGTGACGGTGAAGAAGATCCGGGTTCTCGTGGTCGACGACCATACGCTCGTTCGGGCGGGAATCGTCGGCCTGCTCGAGAGCCAGCCCGACATCGAGGTGATCGGCCAGGCCGGCAGCGGCCGCGACGGCGTCGAGGCGGCGGTGGACTCGGGACCGGACGTCGTGCTCATGGACATCGCCATGCCCGGGATCAGCGGCTTCGAGGCGACCCGCGAGATCAAGGCGCGCCGTCCGGAGGTGGAAGTGCTGATCCTGACGATCCACGACCGCGAGGACTACCTGTTCCAGGCCCTGCGAGCCGGCGCCTCCGGGTATGTCCTGAAGGGCGCGGACGTCCAG
>CAYMBB010000269.1:0-3563 GCA_964388515.1 uncultured Anaerolineaceae bacterium | reverse complement strand
GGGCCGTGCCGGATGGCGGAGGCCCGCCCGGACTAGAATCGGCGCCGTGGACGCGTTCACCGTCCCGACGACGTACTGGCACCGCCTCGACGACGGGCGGATCCAGTGCGACCTGTGCCCGCGGGCCTGCCGGCTGCACGAGAGCCAGCGTGGCCTCTGCTTCGTCCGCGCTCGCGAGGGCGACCAGATCGTCCTGACGAGCTACGGCCGATCGTCCGGGTTCTGCGTCGACCCGATCGAGAAGAAGCCGCTGAACCATTTCCTGCCGGGGTCGGCGGTCCTTTCCTTCGGCACGGCCGGCTGCAACCTTGCCTGCCGGTTCTGCCAGAACTGGGACATCTCGAAGTCGCGCGAGATCGACACCCTGGCCGAGGCCGCCTCCCCGGAGGCGATCGCCCGCGCCGCCCGGCACCTGGGCTGCGCCTCGGTTGCCTTCACCTACAACGACCCGGTGGTCTTCGCGGAGTATGCGATCGACGTCGCCGACGCCTGCCGGGCGGTCGGGATCAAGGCCGTCGCCGTCACCGCCGGCTACATGAACCCCGAGCCGCGCGCCGAGTTCTACCGGCATATCGACGCCGCGAACGTCGATCTCAAGGGCTTCACCGACGAGTTCTACCAGGACCTGTGCGCCGGGCATCTCGAGCCGGTCCTCGACACCCTGCGCTACATTCGCCACCAGACCGACGTCTGGCTCGAGATCACGACCCTGCTCATCCCGGGCCGGAACGATTCGAGCGCCGAGCTCGACGCCCTCACTCGCTGGGTCGTCAGCGAGCTTGGGCCTGAGGTGCCGATCCACTTCACGGCCTTCCATCCCGACTACCGGCTGCTCGACGTGCCGCCCACGCCGCCCGCCACGCTGACCCGCGCCCGGTCGATCGCGCTGCGCAACGGGGTCCGCTACGCCTACACGGGCAACGTCCATGACCGCGTCGGGCAGTCCACCTATTGCCACGCCTGCGGCACGCTCCTCATCGGGCGCGACGGGTACACGATCGGGACGTACCGGCTGACTGGCGGCGGCTCGTGCAGCCGGTGCGGGGCACGCGTGCCGGGCGTCTTCGCCGACCGGCCGGGTGACTGGGGCGCGCGCCGGCTGCCGGTGCGGATCGCGGCAGGCGCCGCCGTGCCCTGACTCGCCGGCGGCGGACAGCGGCGCCGGGTTGCCGTTACGGGTCGCCGCTGGGGTCGCTAGCGCCCGCCCGCCATCGCGGGCAGGAGGACGATCGTGTCGCGCTCCGCCACGGGCGTGTCCAGCCCTTCGAGGTGGCGGACGTCGACCTCGTTGAGGAAGACGTTCACGAACCGGTTGAGCTCACCGTCCGCGGTCAGCAGCTGCGGCGCCAGGCCCGGGTGCGCCGCGACGAGCTGGTCGAGCACCTCCCGGACGGTCCCGCCCGCCATCTCGATCTGCTTCCGGCCACCGGTCGTTGCCCGCAGGACGGGCGGGATGCGTACCGTCGACATCGTGCCGCTCACGCCTCGAGCCAGGCTTCGAAGGCCGAGAAGCGGGCCGGGATCGTCGGCGCCAAGCCGGGCTGAGCCGGTCGCGCCGGCCGCGCTTCGACACCGAACCGGACCGCATCGGGGGTCTTCAGGCCGTTGCCGGTGAGGAGCGCGACGACCTCGTCGCCGGGCCGGATGACGCCCCGCCGCCGGGCCGCCTCGGCCGCGGCCAGGGTCACCCCACCGGCCGTTTCGGGGTAGATCCCCTCGAGCGTGGCCACCCGCCGGATCGCCTCGGCCGTCGCCTCGTCGGGGATCGCCTCGATCGAGCCACCGGAGGCGCGGGCCAGCTCGAGCGAGTAGCGACCGTCGGCCGGGTTTCCGATCGCCAGCGAGCGGACGAGCGTGTCCGGCACCCGGACCGGCTCGATCACGTCCGTCCCGGCGGCGAAGGCGGCGGCGACCGGCGCACAGCCGGCCGCCTGACCGCCGACGAACCGGACCGGCGTCCGGTCGACGAGACCAACGGCCGCCAGCTCGTCGAATCCCCGGGCCAGCTTCGTGAACATCGCGCCCGAGGCGATCGGCGCCACGACGACGTCGGGCAGGCGCCAGCCGAGCGCCTCGGCGATCTCGAAGGCGAGCGTCTTGCTCCCCTCGGCGTAGAACGGCCGGAGGTTGATGTTCACGAACCCCCAGCCGAGCTCGTCGGCCACCTCGAGGCAGAGCCGGTTGACGTCGTCGTACGTGCCGTCGACCGGGACGACCGTGGCCCCGTAGGCGAGGGCATGGTCGATCTTCGCCGGCTCGAGGTCGGCCGGGATGAAGACGTAGGCCGGCAGCCCGATCGCCGCGGCGGCGGCGGCCGTCGCTCCGGCGAGGTTGCCGGTGGACGCGCAGGCGAGCGCCTCGAGGCCGAACTCGAGCGCCGTCGCGGCCGCGACCGCGACGGCCCGGTCCTTGAACGACAGACTCGGGTTGCGGCTGTCGTCCTTGATCCACAGGCGGTCGATCCCGAGGGCACGCCCCAGCCGGTCGGCGGCCACGAGCGGCGTCGAGCCGACAGCCAGGCCACGGGCCGGCGGCGAGCTGACGGGCAGGAGCTCGAGGTACCGCCAGATCCCCGGCTGGCGGGCCGCGATCGTCGCCCGGTCGAGCCGGCCGCGCACGAGATCGAGGTCGTAGGCGATCTCGAGCGGGCCGAAGCAGGCGGGACAGACGTAGTTCGGACCGATCTCCTCGGGGCGGGCGCAGTTGCGGCAGCGGAGACCGAGGATCCGGGCGTCACCGGGAGCCGGCGCCGGGGCGGTGGCGGAAGCGGTGACCGGAACGTCGTGGCCGATCGCCTGGACCGGAGCGGTCGCCACCCGGGCCGCCATCGGGATCGGCGCATTCGGCCCCTTGTCCTGCGCGCGCGGCGCAGGAGGCGCGGAATGGGTCGCGACCGGGTCGGCCTGTTCTTCGACCGGTTCTCTCAGCAGCTCGGTGGACATCGACGGCTCCTCGGTCCTGCCGCGCCTCGCGGGACGCGGACGGCGGGCGATGGGTCGGGCCGAGGGACCGGGAGAAACCGGAAGACCCTTCCTGACGGGGAAGGGTCTCGGGGGAGTTCCCTTATCTCGCAGGAGGACCTGCCCGGAGTTGGCACCTTGCCGACGTCGCCGCCGGTAGGTTGTCGTGGCATCAACGGGCCGGTCCCTCCGCCACTCTTGATAAGGCTCTTCAGTTGTGGCACGGATGGTACGGGCGAGCCGGGCGGCCTGTCAAACGCCAACGACGCCTGGCCTCGTTCGGCCGTTCTCGTCCGGCCCCCTGTTCCGGCCCGGAACAGCGGCGCTCGGCTCCTCGGAGCGCCGCCGGCGACTTGATGTCAGGGCGCTCCTGGCCGAGGCTTCCTGGCGTGGCCCCAGGGTTCGCCGACCGACCCCGCATGGACGACCCCGACGTCCCACGACGAGCAGCCCAGGCCGGGTCAGCGAACCAGGAACCCCTCGGCGATGGGCTCGACCGCCCTGACCCCCTCCAGCCCCTCGAACAGGACGAACGCCACCTCGGCCTCGATCAAGCCCCCGTTCGTGATCACCACGGCCCAGGCGGACCGCGTCCTGGCCGTC
>CAYMBB010000268.1:0-3580 GCA_964388515.1 uncultured Anaerolineaceae bacterium | reverse complement strand
GTCGGGCACCGCTGCGCGGCCCGCTGGCCGGGTCCCGGTTGGCCCGAGGCTGAGGCGGAGGGCCGCGCGCGCGTCGCCGGGCCCTGCTGCGCCGACCGCCTCGCCGCCCCGCCGGTACGGCTTGCGGGCGGCGAACGGCGGCGCGTGTGCCTGGCGCGCGCGTTGATGGGCGTTCCTGAGGTTCTCCTCGCCGACGAACCGACCGGCAACCTCGACGCCGCGACGACGGACGCCCTGCTCCGCGTCCTCGAGGACGTCCGGCGGAGCCACGCGCTCACGGTGGTGCTCTGTACGCACGATCCAGCCGTGGCAGCGTTCGCGGACCGGGTCGTTCGTCTCGTTCGCGGCCGGATCGATGCCGAGCGCCGTCTCGACCCAGCCGGTCCGCTGGAGCCGCGCGCCCTCGGCGACCGATGATCCGCCTCGCGTCGCGCGGCCTGCTCGCCCGTCGGGTTGCGACCGTGCTCGCGGCGGCCGGGCTCCTCACGGCGGTGTCAGGCTTCCTCGTGCTGACGGGCGTGTCCCGGACCACCCAGGCCGTCCTGTCGGGCGACATCGCCCGCGCGTGGGACACGCCGTACGACCTCCTTGTCCGGCCGGCCGGGACGCAGACCCGCCTCGAGGAGGGCGAGGGGCTCGTCCGACCCAACTTCCTCTCGGGCGTCACGGGCGGCATCACGCCCGAGCAACTGGCGTCGATCCGGGCCGTCCCGGGGGTGACTGTCGCGGCGCCGATAGCGGTCGTGGGCTTCGTCCAGTGGCCCGCCGGGTTCCCGGTCGACCTCGGGGGCGCGGTCGGCCCCGGGCCTATCTCGGTCCTGCGGGTGACCGCGGTCGCCAGCGGTGAGGGCGGCCTTTCGAATTATCCGCCCGTGTCCCCGAGCTATCTCGTAGCGGCGCCTCAGGGGCGGGTCATGAGGGAGACCGGCGGCGGCGCCCTTGGAGCGGCGCCGACTTACCTCGAAGTTGGTGGAACGCGGATCCCGTGCACGCCGACCGTCGCCTGCTACGGAGGTCTCACCCCCGACGTCGGCGCCGACGGCAGCGATTCGCCCGACGGTCCCGGGCTCTTCCTCGGCTGGCCTGTGCCGGTCGTGGTCGCCGGCATCGACCCTCCTGCCGAGGCACAGCTCGCGCGCCTCGACCGGTGCGTCACGGCCGGCCGCTACCTGGCTCCATCTGATGTCCCTGCTGTCGCGGAGAGCGAGGCCGGCGCCCAGCCGACGATCCCGGTCCTCGTGAGCGTGAGGAGCTTCGTCGACGAGACCGTCAAGATCTCGATCGCCCGCGCCGCGGACCCGTCGGCCGTCCTCACGGGAGCTGCTCCGGAGACGCTGTCGGCGTGGGCGCCGGCGGGCGAGCGGACTGCGACGGCCGACGATGCGTACAGTGCCTACCTCGCGACGCTGTTCAAGACCGATTACTACGACGCATCGCCGCACTGGACGGCGGGGTCGGTGACCTATCGTCAGGTCGGGCCCGACCGTCTCGAGGCTGTGACCGTCCCGGCTGACGCCACCGTCTACGAGAGCGAGGTGACGGTTCGCGGGAGCGCCCGTCCGGTCAGTCTCGCTCCGCAGGAGGCCGCCGACGTCTGGTTCCGTTCCGTCGAGCGGAGCGATCAGGTGCGCCGGGGCGAGCTCTTCTCGCGCTGGACGCCCATCGGTCAGTACGACCCTGGCTGTCTCCCGGGTTTCGATCCGTTGGCCGGCGGTCGCCTGGAAGCGTACGGCCTCCCGCAGGTCGCGCTGCCCAATGGCCAAACCCTCGGACCGACCCGTTCGCTCGCCTCGTACGTCAATAGTCCACCGCTCGTGCTGACGACTCTTGACAGTGCGGCCTGGCTGGCCGACTCCGCCCGGTTCGCGGGTGCCCCCGGCCCCGCGTTCATCAGCGCGGTCCGGATCAGGATCTCGGGCGTCGACGAGCCGGGGGTGGCCGCCGAGTCGCGCCTCGCCGCTGCGGCGGGGGCGATTCGCGACCAGACAGGCCTGCAGGTCGACGTCGTGAAGGGCTCCTCACCACGCCAGGTGCTCATCGACCTGCCGCCCGGGCGGTTCGGACGACCGGCGATCACCGTCGGCGAGGGCTGGTCGAAGAAGGGCGTGGCGGTCGCCTTCGTCCAGGCCGTCGCCAGCCAGGATCTCGCGATCTTCCTGCTCGTCGTCGTGGGCGCCCTCCTGCTGGTCGCCGACACGGCATATGTCGCGGTCCGCCAGCGCCGTCCCGAGCTCGCCACGTTGCGCGCGCTCGGCTGGTCGCGTCGGCAGATCGCTTGGCTCGTCGAGGCCGAGATGCTCGTCCTCGGTTTCGCCGTCGGGATCGTGGCACTACTCGTGATCGGCGCGCTGCTGCCGCTCGGCCTTGTCCTTGAGCCGTGGCAGGTGCTGGGGGCGCTGCCGCTCTCGGTCTCGGTCGCAGGCGCCGCCGGGCTCGTACCCGCGCTGCTCGTGTTCCGCGGGCGGCCGATCGGGCACCTGGCCGAGATCGAGCGCACGCGCCGGAGCCGTCCGCCGCGCTCGGTGGGCTGGTTCGCGATGCGCGATCTCCTCGGGTCACGGCGGATCGAGACGGCACTCGGGGCGCTCGCCGTCGCGCTCGGCGCGGGGCTAGTCGGAATCATCGCGCTCGTCCTCGCTGCCTTCAACGGCCGGCTCGACACGACGGTCCTCGGCCTCTATCTCGCCGCCCAGGTCCGGCCGTTCCACGTCGCGGTCGCCCTGCTGACGCTCCTCGTCGGCGTGCTCGCCGCAGGGGAGATCGTCAGCCTCGGCTACCTACGTCGCGCGGATGCGTTCGCCACCCTCCGCGCGATCGGGTGGTCTCCCCAACGCGTCGCCGAGTTCCTGCTGGTTCAGGCGGCGGCCATCGGCGTTTTCGGCGGGATCGCCGCCTCGGCAGGGACGTGGGCGGCAGGATGGATCCTCGCGAGCGCTCCTGGCCCAACGGGCATCGCTGTTGGTGCGGCGTTCGTCGCCGCCGTGGCGGCCACTCTCGCCGCTGGCATCGGCCCCGCCGCGCTCGCATTCCGGGCGGTTCCCGCCGCGCTCTTGCGCGGCGAGTAGCGCTCCCGATCACGCCCACGCCTCTTCCTCGCCGAGGAAGCTCCCATGGTGTGGTGTCGCCGCGATCGGGGACGCCAGGGCCTTGTCCTGGATCTCAAGCGGCCACCGCCGGAGCGACCGGTTTCGTGCCCATCCGCCCGGTGCTGGACCCGGGCATCGCGCCCGGGCTGACTCTCGATCGGGCCTTCGTGCCCCTCGCCGCGCTACCTGACCGTCGTCGTGCCACCAGTCGTCCCACCTGTCCTCTCTGGCGTGTCACACGTTCGCTGATGCG
This sequence comes from uncultured Anaerolineaceae bacterium, assembly GCA_964388515.1. Taxonomy (GTDB): domain Bacteria; phylum Chloroflexota; class Limnocylindria; order Limnocylindrales; family CSP1-4; genus JAKAHU01. The sequence continues at coordinate 241 of CAYMBB010000268.1, read as the reverse complement.
CTGGGAACGACCAGGCTGCCTGCCGCTCGGCAGGCTCGAGAACCTTCCGCCGAACGACGCCGAACCAGAGCTCCGTTTATCGAACCCCCGTCCTACTACAAGAGCGTAGCAGTCGGGGAGCCTCGCCGACTTCAGCCGAGCGGTGGCCATCCACCTTCGGCACGAGTCACCGGCCAGGCCCCGGGTGGTGACGAACCGGGGCTTGCGCATATACCCCACTGGGGTATCCTCCGCCCTACTA
>CAYMBB010000267.1:0-3586 GCA_964388515.1 uncultured Anaerolineaceae bacterium | reverse complement strand
CGACGAGCTCGAGCTGGTCGGGGTTCGGGCGTCAGCTGGCGAGATGCGCCGGGTGATGCCGCTCGTCGAGCAGGGTCGGATCCGGGTTCACGAGATGATCACCCATCGCTTCCCCCTTGCGGCCTACGAGGAGGCGCTGGCCACGTTCAACGACCGTTCGAGCGGAGCGATCAAGATTGTCATCAGTCCGTGAGTGGGAATATTCCCGAGCGACCGCTGCCCGGCCAGGCCGGCGCGGCGGCGCCTGACCAGAACGCCACGTGCATGACAGGAGAGCTGGATCGATGGAACAGGTGACCGCCAACGTCCTCACCGAGACGAAGCTGCGCGGCTGCAACCCGAGCTACGTGAGGACGTCCGACGGCGTGGTGATCATCGACACTCCGCAGCTGCCCACGAAGGCGGTGGCGATGCGTCGGGAGGCCGAGGCGCACGGTCCGATCCGTTACCTGATCAACACCGAGCATCACGTCGACCACATCTTCGGCAACTACTACTTCAAGGGGGCAGGGACGGTGGTCCACCATCAGGGCGTCTACGACAACTTCATGGTCGTCGGCCCTGAGCTCGATCCGTTCGCCTACGCCGCCGAGGCGATTCCCACCGACGACCCGGACGGGGCAGCCATCTTCCCCGAGCGCGACGCCTACTACGCCGACCCGAACAAGGGAGGGATCGTCTTCACCGGCGACCTGACCCTGCGGGTGGGAGGCCACACGTTCCACCTGCTCCACACCCCCGGCCACACGCCGGGTCAGGTCGCCGTCCACGTGCCCGAAGAACGGGTCGTCTTCACCGGCGACACGGTCTTCTCGGAATGCCAGACGTGGCTGATGACCTCGGATGTGGACCAGTGGATCCAGGCTCTGGCCAGGATCCAGGCCCTCGACGTGGACTGGGTCATCCCGGGTCACGGCCCGGTGACCACGCTCCGCTACCTCGACACTCAGCGGGCCATGCTCCTCGAGTGGAAGACAGCGGTGGCCGTGGCGGTCGCCAAGGGCTGGTCACGCGAGGAGACAATCGAACGGGTGAGGTTCGCCGACCGCTACCCGGTCGATATCGGTCAGGAGTACATGATGGACTACATTCAGACCCTGAACGCTGCCTCGCTCTATGACAAGCTGACGGCCGTGCGGCGCTCGAACAGCTGACTCCCGGCTGGGGCGAGCTCGAAACTGAAGCGCCCCCACCGAGGCCGGGGCTCCCGCCTGACGGTGACCCGCCGATCGTCGGGAGCCCGGTCTGGCTATTGGGTGGCGGTCAGCCCGCCGTCGACGGTCAGAATCTGCCCGGTCACGAACGCCGACGCGTCCGAGCAGAAGAAGAGCGCCGGTCCGACAAGGTCGTCGGTGTCGCCGACCCGTCCGAGGGGGATGCGCCGGACGATGCCGGCCCGGAACGACTCGTCAGCCAGGAGGTCCTCGATCTGGGGGGTGGCGACGAACGTCGGGGCGATCGCGTTGACCGTGACCCCGTGGACCGCCCACTCGGTCGCCTGCTGGCGGGTCAGTGCGTTGAGCGCGCCCTTGGCCGCCACGTAGGCCGAGAACCCCTGGTTGATCCCGAGCTGGCCGCGGACCGACGAGATGTGGAGCACCCGTCCGCCGCGTCCGCCGGCAATCATCGCCCGGACGGCCGGCTGGGTGGCCAGGAATGCGCTCCGCAGGTTGAGGTCGAGGATCCGGTCCCACTCCGCTTCGGGATAGGCTTCCGCCGGATGGAGGGCCGTGCCGGCCCCGCCGCCGACGGCGTTGATGATGATGTCGAGGCGCCCGAAGCGGGCGAGCGTCTCGTCGACGGCCCGTTCCGCCTCGCCGGACCGGGTGACGTCGGCCGTGACGAGGAGGGCCTCCGAACCGGCCGCCGCGATCGCCTGGCGAAGGTCGACCGCGCGGTCCGCCGTGCGCCCGACGACCGCCACCCGGGCTCCTACGCCGGCCAGGGCGAGGCTGAGCCGGCGCCCGATCCCGCCCGCGCCGCCTGGCACGAACGCCACCCGACCGTCGAGCCGGAACCGTTCAAGCTCTCCCGATCCACTCATCGTCGCTCCTCGCGATCTCGAGCCAGCAGCTCGCGGACCGAGCCCGCCACCCGGGATGCCGACAGCCCGAACCGTTCGAGCAGGGCGTCGTTGGGGGCTGACTCGGGGTATGTGTCCTGGATGCCGAGGCGCTTGACACGCACCGGGTAGTGGTCAGCCAGCGTCTCGGCCACCGCTCCGCCGAGGCCGCCGATGACGGTGTGCTCCTCCACGGTCACCACGAAGCCCGTCTGCCTCGCGGCGGCGACGATCGCCACCTCGTCGAGCGGTTTGAGCGTGGCGACGTGGAGGACGTGGACCGAGATCCCGTCAGTGGCCAGGAGCTCGGCCGCGTCGACGACGCGGGGCGTCTGGGCTCCGGTGCTGATGAGCGTCACGTCGCGGCCCTCGCGCACGACAACGGCCCGCCCGAACTCGAACCGGTGCCGCGGATCGAAGAGCCGCTGGGTGGCGTCACGGACGAGCCGGACGTAGACCGGTCCCTCGTGGCGGGCCGCGAAACGGAGCACCTGCTCGGCCTCGACGTCGTCGGCCGGGGAGATCGTGGCGATCCCCGGCATAGCGCGCATGATCGACATGTCGTCGACCACCTGGTGGGTCTTGCCGGCCATGCCGGTGAAGAGGCCCGCGTAGCCCGCGGTGATCTTCACGTTCAGCCCGGGCTGGGCGATCAGCACGCGGATTTGGTCAAGCGGCCGAATGACCGCGAACGAAACGAACGTGCTGATGAACGGGACGAGGCCGAGTGTCGCCATGCCGGCCGCGGCGCCGAGCATGTTCTGCTCGGCGATCCCCATCTGGAAGAAGCGTTCGGGATGGGCGGCCTGGAAGATGTCGGCCTTGGTGGAACTCCCCAGGTCGCCGTCGAGAACGACGATCCGGGGATCGTCGTTCGCCAGTTCGGTCACGGTGCGGCCGAAGACCTCGCGCATCGGCCGCCCGAGGGGCAGGGTCATCGTCGCCTCCCGCCTGCGGCCGCGACACTGGGACCTGCTCCCGGCGCCAGCTCGCCCAGCTCGGCCATGGCGGTCGCGAACTCGTCGGGGGTCATGATCCGGGTGTGCCAGAAGAACCTGTTCTCCATGAATGAGACACCCTTCCCCTTGACCGTGTGTGCGACCAGTGCGACCGGCCGGCCATCGGGGCGCGCGGCCCGGTCGAAGGCGTCCAGGATCGAGGCCATGTCGTGGCCGTCGAACTCGTGGGTTCGCCAACCGAACGCGGTCCACTTGACGACGAGCTCGCCGTCGCCCTGGGGCGGGAGTCGGTGGTCCGGTGCCCCGCCCTGCCACCCGTACTGCTGGAGCTTGTTATGGTCGACGATCGCAACGAGGTTGTCCAGGCCGTAGCGGGCGGCGACGAAGGCCGCCTCCCAGACCGACCCCTCCTGACACTCGCCGTCGCCGAGCATGACGTAGGTTCGGAAGTCGCGGCCCAGAAGCCGGGCGCCGAGGGCGATCCCGACCCCGGCCGAGAGGCCCATGCCGAGCGAGCCGGTGGACATGTCCAGGCCGGGCAGGCGGGTCATGTCCGGGTGACCCT
>CAYMBB010000266.1:0-3603 GCA_964388515.1 uncultured Anaerolineaceae bacterium | reverse complement strand
GCGGCGATGGACCCGCTCGTGCTCATGAAGAACCTCGACCACGTGCGGATGACGAGCCGCCGCCTGAGCTACATCCTCCAGCAGCAGGTCCACCTCTACACCCCCGAGGCGAACGAGCTGCGTGAGCAGATCGACCGCTACGTCGAGGCCGAGCGCCAGATCGAGGGGGAGATGGCGCGCCGCCGCATCCGGGCCTGACGAAACGCCGACTCCCCCCGAACGGGCTGACGCGGAAGGAGAGCCGGCGGACGTCCGGTCGACCCGGCATCCGGGCCTGAGGGCGCCGATCGGCCAGTGGCCGTCCGGTCGACCCGGCATCCGGGGCTGAGGGCGCCCACCGGCCTGAGGGCGCCGACCGGCTCGCGACCGGCGGTGCGCGCCGTGCCGGGTCAGCTCGCGGCAGGTGCGACCGCCAGCACCCCGGTCCCCTCGCCGGCCCGCTCCTCGGTCGAGCCATCGCGGCCAGGCCCGGTCGGTACTCCCGTCGCTCGCGACGAGGCCTGAACGCGGCCGACGCGCCGCGACCCGTCCTCGTCGGCGATCACTCGACGCACCAGCGCGGCCAGGCCGGGCAGGTCGAAGAGGCTGAACCTGATCCCGTGGTCGGAGAGCTCGGCGTGCGTCCAGCCACGGTACAGGCCCCGGCCCGCGACCGCGCACATCTCGTCGTAGATCTCGGGCCAGCCAACGCGCCGGCGCCGATAGCAGAACCGAATGAAGTCGACGGCCTCGGGCGAGGGCTCCTGGTCGGCTCGCCGCACGAATTCCATCGATCAGGTGCCCTCCTGCCTGCGCGCGTTCGAAGGGGTCGTCGACGGCACCGCGGTGCATGCGGCCTGCCTCGCTTTTCGACCCCGGACCCTCCCCGGTCGGCGTCCCCCTCCCGGATCCGCCCGACCCGTCAGGGGGTCATCGTAGGCGGCCCGCGGGGCGGCCGGAAGGTCCTTTGTCCACGAACTCGTCCACCAACTTATCCACACGAACGCACGTTCGAGCTGGCACCTGAGCGAGGTTCGAGCGGGCGCCTGCGGGAGGTTCGAGCGGGCACCTGGGGGAGGTTCGGGCGGACGCCGCCGCGCCTTCGACCAGGACCCGGCGCACGTTCGGTGAGCCCGGGCGAGCCCGCCCGGCGCGGTCGCGGCGGCACCCCTGGCACGGGTCGCGGCGCCACCCCGAGCGGGCTCAGGCCGACCGGCGCACGACCCCCAGGCCCGGCCGCGCGGGCAGGATCCAGCGGCAATCGGCACCCAGCTCGAGGCCCTCGAACGGGTCGGAGGCGAGCAGGAGGCAGCCATCGAGGTCGACCCAGTCGGCGAGCGAAGCGACCGCGGCCGAGGCCGCGATCCCGACCGACGTCTCCTCCATGCAGCCGAGGAAGCGGCGGAAGCCGAGTTCGCGCGCCCGCTCGAGCATCCGCTTCGCCGGCCCCACCCCGCCGCACTTGGCGAGCTTGACGTTCACGCCCGCGCAGACACCCACCAGCCCGTCGAGGTCCTCGATCACCACCGCGCTCTCGTCGACCACGATCGGCAGCGGCGAGCGCTGCTGGAGCCAGCGGGTCTGGTCGAGCCGGTGCGCCTTGAACGGCTGCTCGATCAGCTCGACCCCGAGCCGGACCAGCTCGGGGATCAGCCGGGCGCCCGCCTCGGGCTCCCAGGCGGTGTTCGCGTCGATCCGGATCGGGCCGCCGTAGACCTTCCGGACCGCCTCGAGCGTCTCGAGGTCCGACGGACCGCCGACCTTGATCTTCAGGGCCGGGAAGCGGGCCGCCCGGCGGGCGCGCTCGGCCACCACCGCGGGCTCGTCGATTCCGATCGTGAAATCGGTCGGCGGGATCTCCGCCGACAGCCCGAGCAGCTCGTGGACGGGGATGCCGAGCCGCCTGGCGACGAGGTCATGAAGAGCGATGTCGAGGGCGCACTTCGCCGCCCCGTGGTGGCGGATCGCCTCGTCCATGGCGGCCGAGGCGGCCTCCAGCGCTGCCCGCGCCTCGGTCAGTCCGCCCCGCAGCCGATCGACGTACGGCTCGACCGCCCCGACGAGGATCGGCAGGACGACGGCCATCGTCTCGGGCGTCTCCCCGTAGTAGGCGTCGGGGTAGCCCTCGCCCAGCCCGACCGGCCCGTCGGGTCCGTCGATGCTGTCGCGCAGCTCGAGCAGGACGCTCGTCGCGCCGCTGCCGGCCCCGTGGGCCCGGGCGATACGGAACGGGTCGCGGTACGGGGTCAGGATCGTCTCGGTGCGGATCGTGAAGCTCACGCCCGGCCCTCCATCGCGCGGCGGATCTCGCCGAACAGGTATGTACCGCCGAACCGGACCGGGTCGTCCGTCGGCAGGCCGGTCAGGGCGGCCGTCTCGGCGATGATCCGGCGAGCCTCTCCCTCGTCCGGGTAGAGCGAGGTGTTCAGGGCGACGGCCACGACCTTCGAGGGCCGGACGAGACCCGCCACCCGCTCGTGGATCTCGATCGTCTCGGGCAGCGGCGCGATCGGGAAGCGGACCGACGGATCGTGGTCGAAGTCGTGGTACTGGAGCCCGGGCTTGTGGACGAGGACCATCGCGTCCGGTGTCGTGCCGTGGATCAGGCCGAGCGTCACCGACGAGTAGGCCGGATGGTCGAGCGAGCCCTGACCCTCGACGAAGATCCAGTCGCCGAGCGCCTCGGCCTGCTCGACGAGCCACTCGCACGTCCCGTTCAGGAAGTCCGAGATCACCCGGTCGACGGCCACACCCCAGCCCTCGATCATCATCCCGGTCTGGCCGGTCGGGACGAAGACGCCCGACAGCCCGGTATCGACCGCTGCCTTGCGGAGCTCGAGCGCGACCGACATCTTGCCGATCGCGCAGTCGGTGCCGACGGTCAGGATCGTGTGGCTGCCGGGCCTGTGGCGCCGTCCGATCGCCGTCTCCTCCCGCTCGGGCGGGCGTCGGTAGTCGACGATCCGGACGCCGGCCTCGCGCGCCGCGGCCGCAAACTCGGGGTCGTCACCGAGCAGGGTGTGGAGCCCGGAGAGGACGTCGAGCCCGCTCCGGATCGCGGCCAGGATCGTATCGCGCCATTCCTGGGGCAGCTTGCCGCCGGTCGGGGCGATCCCGATCAGGAGCGCATCCGGCCGGTTCGGGAGCGCGAGCGCCTCGTCGAGCGTGGCCACGAACGGGATGTCGAAGCGGGGCGCTGGCCCGAGGAACTCGCGGACGGAGCGCCCTGCCTTCGTCGAGTCGAGGACGGCGACGACCGTGTCGCGCCCGTAGCGGATCACGCCCATGGCCGTCTTGCCGTCGTGTGGCCCGAACTTGCCCTCGGCGAGGATGACCAGGCGACGCTCCGGTGACGGCTGCATGGGCGAACTCCGTGGCTGCAGGGCGGCTTGAACTCGATGCAACGTGACGCAACGTGACGCAGGCGCGCGGCCACCCGGATGCGCGGCACCGCGCCCCCCGCGCCGCCCTCGCGCGGGACCTTCCCGCGCCCTGAAAGAGTAACGCCCCCGGGGCGCGGTCCGGGGGCGTTCGGGACGTTCGGTTGGTACCGCATACCGGATTCGAACCGGTGATCTCCGCCTTGAGAGGGCGGTGTCCTGGGCCTCTAGACGAATGCGGCGT
>CAYMBB010000265.1:2426-3627 GCA_964388515.1 uncultured Anaerolineaceae bacterium | reverse complement strand
GGCGCGGACGGGCCTGCGAGCGGTGGACGCCCCCCTCGTCGCGCCAGCGCAGCTCGGGCGCAATCGGATCGCCGCGCAGGAGAGCATCGACGGTCTCGGCGACGTCGGCGTGGACGATCACCCGGTCGCGGTCCTGGATCTCGATCACGCAGTCGAAGGTCGGCGGGGCCTTGCGCTCGAGCACGCTCTTCTGGGTCCGCCGCCGGCGCGCCTCCTCGTCGCCGAGGGTGACACTCTGAATCCCGCCGATCAGGTCCGAGAGGGTCGGGTTGAGCATCAGGTTGTCGAGGTTGTTGCCGTGGGCGGTGCCGATCAGCTGGACGCCGCGCTCGGCGATCGTGCGGGCCGCCTGGGCCTCGAGCTCGGTCCCGATCTCGTCGATGACGATCACCTGGGGCATGTGGTTCTCGACCGCCTCGATCATCACCTCGTGCTGGAGCGAGGGGGTCCGGACCTGCATCCGGCGCGCCTTGCCGATCGCCGGGTGCGGAATGTCGCCGTCGCCGGCGATCTCGTTCGAGGTGTCGACGACGACGACCCGCTTGCCGAGGTCGTCGGCCAGGACGCGGGCCGCCTCGCGCAGCATCGTCGTCTTGCCGATCCCGGGCCGACCCATGATCAGGATCGACTTCCCGCTCTCGACGAAGTCCTTGATGATCTCGATCGTCCCGTAGACCGCCCGCCCGATCCGGCAGGTCAGCCCGACGATCTTGCCGTTCCGGTTGCGGATCGCGCTGATCCGGTGGAGGGTGCGCTCGATGCCGGCCCGGTTGTCGTCGCCGAACGAGCCGATGTGCTCGACCACGTAGGCGATGTCGGCCTCGGTCACCTCCCGATCGAGCAGGGTCACCTCGCTGTCCGGGAAGCGGGCCTCCGGCCGCCGACCGAGATCGAGGACGACCTCGATCAGCGACGTCCGGTCGGGCAGGGCGTGGACGGCGGCGACGATCTCGGGCGGAAGCGCCGCGAGGAGCAGGTCGAGGTCGTCCGTCGTTTCGCGGTTCCGATCGTTGGCGGTCACGTCTCCTCCGTTTCCGGGCGGCTACCGGGTGGCCGGCACGAGGGCCGGTTCGGCGACGCGGACGAGGGTCTCCTTCATCAGCAGGCTGACCGTGGCGACGGGCTCGAACCCGGCCTCCTCGAGGCGCCGGTTGATCGGCGCTTCGTAGGTTCGCACGGGGGCGATCACGCCGTGGCTGTG
>CAYMBB010000265.1:0-2326 GCA_964388515.1 uncultured Anaerolineaceae bacterium | reverse complement strand
CCGGTGTCCGCCTCCGGGCGGGCGACGACCTTGAGGTAGTGCGGCTGGTCCTCCTTGGCGACACCGACCTGGAGGAAGGCGGCCGGAGTCGAGCCGGCGGGCGTCTCCTGGATGAAGCTCTCGACGTCGGCGAAGCGCAGGATCGGGGCGAGGCTCGAGCGGGGGATGCGCCACGTCCCCTGGCGCTCCCAGTCGGGCAGGCGGTACGCCTCGAGCCGCTGGACCGGGAGCGGTGTCACCGCCGCGTAGAGCCGCGCCAGGGCGAGCGAGTCGAGCGCGGTCGTGGGGCGGATGCCGTGGCCGGCGGCCGCCTCGTCGGTCCAGGGCTCGGGCAGCGGCAGGCCCGGCGGCCGGACGAGGATGATCTCCTCGCCGTAGCGGGCGAAGCCGGCCTGCATGAACAGCTCGACGTTGCCGGCCCGATTGGCGCAGGCGACGTGCACCCGCACGACGCCCCGACGGGCGCTGTCCCGGATCAGGTTCTGGACGAGCCGGAAGCGGATGTCGCCGGCGTCGTTGGCCCCGATCGCATCGAGCTCGACGATCGTCCACTCGTCGCGCTGGCTGTCACGCTCGACGCGCAGGAAACCCGCCAGCCGGCCGTTCTCCTCGTAGACGTAGAGCAGGTCCTGGGGACCGAAGGCGCCGAGCGGGAGGCGGAAGAGGCTGAAGACCCCGATCGGCGGACCGCTGACCGGCAGCCCGAGCGACCTCGTCTCCGGCCGGTCGCCCTGGCAGACCCGCGACAGCTCGCCCAGCGCGGACAGGTCGGTCAGGCGCGCCGCCCGGACCCTGCCCTGGCGCGTGCTCATCGCTCCGCCTGGGACCGCCGGGTGGGGTACGGTCGGCGGCCGGATCCCTCGCCCGGGTCATCGTGCTCGGCGGCCATCGTGGCCACCAGCCGGTGGAAGCGCGTCTCCCCGGCGAGCTCGGGGTGGAACGAGGTGGCGATGATGTTCCGCTCCCGGACGGCCACAATCCGGCCGTCGTCGAGGCGGGCGAGGACGTCGACCTCCGGGCCGGTCCGGGTGATCACCGGGGCGCGGATGAAGACGCCGTGGACCGGCTGGTCGCCGAGGATCGGCACCCTCAGGTCAGCCTCGAACGAATCGAGCTGGCGGCCGAACGCGTTGCGCTCGACGGTGACGTCGAGGAGGGGCAGGATCGGGGGCTCGCCGCCGGCGATCTCGCGAGCCAGGACGATCATCCCGGCGCACGTCCCGAAGATCGGAACGCCGCGCCGGGCGAGGGCGATGATCGGCTCGCCCATCCCCCAGCGCTCGATCAGGCGGCGCATCGTCGTGCTCTCACCGCCGGGCAAAATCAGCCCGCTCAGCCCGTCCAGGTCGGCCGGCAGGCGCACCTCGACCGCCCCCACCCCGATCGTGCGCAGGACGTGGATGTGCTCGATGAAGGCGCCCTGCAGCGCCAGCACGCCGATCTTCATGGCGCCGGTCCGGCCTCCCCTGCCGCCGGACCTACCAGCCCCGGACGGCCAGTCGCTCCTGCTCCGGGATCGCCTCGAGCGCCGTACCCCGCATCGGGGCGCCCAGGCCCTTCGACACCTCGGCGATGATCTTCGGGTTGTCGAAGTGGGTCGTCGCCTGGACGATCGCGTTCGCCATCCGGGCCGGGTTCTCGCTCTTGAAGATGCCGGAGCCGACGAAGACGCCCTCGGCGCCGAGCTGCATGACGAGGGCCGCGTCGGCCGGGGTAGAGACGCCACCGGCGACGAAGTTGACGACCGGCAGCCTGCCCTCGGCGGCGACCTGGCGGACGAGCTCGTACGGCGCCTGGAGCTCCTTGGCGGCCGCGAACAGCTCCTCCTCACGGAGCGACTGCAGGCGGCGGATCTCGCCCAGGACCGCCCGCAGCTGGCGGACCGCCTCGACGATATTGCCGGTCCCCGCCTCGCCCTTGGTGCGGATCATCGCGGCGCCCTCGCTGATCCGCCGGAGCGCCTCGCCGAGGTTTCGGCAGCCGCACACGAACGGGACCTTGAAGGCGTGCTTGTCGATGTGGTGCTCCTCGTCGGCCGGGGTCAGGACCTCGGACTCGTCGATGTAGTCGACCCCAAGTGCCTCGAGGACCTGGGCCTCGACGAAGTGGCCGATCCGGGCCTTGGCCATGACCGGGATCGTGACCGCGTTCATGATCCCTTCGATCATCGCGGGGTCGCTCATGCGGGCGACACCGCCGGCGGCGCGGATGTCGGCCGGCACGCGCTCGAGGGCCATGACGGCGACCGCGCCGGCGTCCTCTGCGATCTTCGCGTGCTCGGGCGTGACGACGTCCATGATGACGCCGCCCTTGAGCATCTGGGCGA
>CAYMBB010000264.1:0-3633 GCA_964388515.1 uncultured Anaerolineaceae bacterium | reverse complement strand
CGATGAGCCGCGTCACGCCGCTCCAGTGTCCCCTGCTCGTTGGACGTGACGACCTGCTCGACCTGGCCGATCGGCGGGTGGCCGACGCGGCCGATGGTCGGAGCCAGTTTCTGCTCCTCGCGGGCGAGGCCGGGATCGGCAAGACCCGGTTCCTGGGAGCAGTCGCGCGCAGGGCTGCGGGGCGCGGATTCCGGATCGCCGACGGGGCCCTCGCGCCCCAGGACCGAACCGTCCCCGGGGCCCTGATCCTCGACCTGGCCCGGACGATGCAGAAGGTGCCGTCGTTCGCCCAGCTCGGCCACGATCTCCTCGGCCTGCCCGACGCCCTCGACGGCGGAGAGGCCCGGGCGCGGCGCCTGCTTGTACGGGGGATCGTCGACCGGATTGCCGATGCGCTCGACGACCCCACGCTGCTCGCCTTCGAGGACCTTCAGTGGGCCGACGACCTGAGCCTCGAGATCGTCGCCGAGCTCGCCCGCCGCGTTCGCGACCGACCCGTCCTGCTCGTCGGCGCCTACCGGACCGACGAGCTGCCGACGGGCACGAACCTCCGGGAATGGCGCGCCCGGCTCCTGACCCAGCGGATGGCGGAGGAGGTTCGGCTCGCGCCGCTGACCCTCGACCAGACGGCCCTGATGACGACCCTCATCCTGGCCACTGGGCTGCCCGCGCCGCGCGATGTCGTGGCCGCCGTCCACGACCGGACGGACGGGATCCCCCTGCACATCGAGGAACTGCTCGGTGCGCTCCCGGACGACGCACGGCTGGACGGTCGCGCAATCCGTGACGCAGGCGTGCCGGCAACGATCGAGGACGCGGTCCTGGCCCGCTTCGAGCGGCTCTCGCCCGAGGCTCGGGCCGTGGCCCAGGCTGGGGCGGTGATCGGTCGCTGCTTCGTCCCGGAGGTCCTGGCCGGGATCATGGACCTGCCCCCGGCCGCGCTCGAGGCCCCGCTCCGCGAGCTCGTCGACCAGGCGTTCCTCGAGCCACCCGGGGCGAGAGGGCTGTTCGACTACCGGCACCATCTCCTCCGCGACGCGCTCTATCGCACGATCCCGGCCAGCACCCTGCGCCGGCTCCACGCCCGGGCCGGAGAGTTCGGGGCACAGCTCGAGGGTGCCTCGGAGATCCACGCCTCGGTCCACTTCGAACGGGCCGGCCTGCGTGCCCAGGCCTTCCGGGCAGCGCTCTCCGGAGCCCGCGAGGCGGCCAGGCTGTCCTCGCACCGCGAAGCATGCGAGCTGTACCGACGGGCGATCGACAACATGCCCGAGGCACTTGACCCCGCCGAGCAGGGCGCGCTGTACGAGGCCTACAGCGATGAGGCGGGGGCGTTCGAGTTTCACCAGGCCGCCGAGGAGTCGGCGCGGATCGCCCGCGAGCGCTACCTGGAGGCCGGACGGCCGGTCGATGCCGCTCGCCAGTGGGCGACCCTGGTCGCGGTGGCGCGACGGGAAGCGCGTCCGATCGCGGTCCGCCTGGAGCTGCTCGGGCAGGCCCTCGCGGAGATCGAGCGCCTGCCGATCGGCGCCGAACGCGAGGCAACACGCCTCCTGTTCCTGGTCGAGCAGGCGCTCCTGTGGATCGATGCCATGGACCTCGGCGCGGCGCGTGCCGCGGCCGACGAGGCAAGCCGGGCGGCCGACCGGGCCGGCGATTCGGCCGAGGCTCTCTTCGTGCAGTCGATCGCTGGGATGATCGACGTCCTCGAGGGCCGGGTTGAGTCGGGGCTGGCGCGCATGCGCGAGGCGGGCCAGCGGGCTCGCGACGCGGGCTACGAGGACGCCGGCGTGACCGCCTATCGCGACGCGGTCACGACCGGGGTCCGGGTGATGAACTACGACAGTGCGGAAGCCTCGCTCGGCGAGGGGCTGCGCTACGCCTATGCCATCGAACAGTCCCACTGCCGGCACGTGATGGGCGCCGCCGCCGCCCTCGTCGACTGGGCCCGGGGACGCTGGGACGCCGCCGTCTCCGGCGGCGGGCAGGAGCTCGTAGAGAGGGGTTGTCGCCGGGGCACGATCGGCGCCGAGGTCGCGCTCGGGTTCGTCGCCTTCGGGCGCGGCGAACTCGATCGCGCACGCTCGCTCCTGGACAGGGCCCTCGAGGCCGGCGAACGGAGCGGGGTGGTCGACCTGATCCTGCCGCCATTGTGGGGCCTCGCGGAGACCGACCTGCTTTCGGGTCAGCCCGAGAGGGCGGTCGAGCGCTGCGACTCTGCGTTCGAGCTCGCGACCCGGGTCGGCGAGTTCGCCCTGCTCGCGCCGTTCGCGGTGACCGGGGTCCGGGCCAACCTCGCTGCCGGCCGCCCGGACGCCGCCGAACGGTGGGCGTCCGCCGTCGAGGGCTGCCTCGCGCCCTGGGGCCCGGTTCTCCGACCGGCGATCGATCACGCCACCGGGCTGGCCCGCCTCGGCGCGGGCTCGACCGGGATCGCACGCGAGGCGCTCGAGGCGGGCGTCCGCGGCTGGGACGAGCGACACCGGGTCTGGGAGGCGACCTGGGCCCGCCTCGACCTGGCCGCCTGCCTGCTGCGATCGAGTCGCTACGCGGAGGCCGCAGCGCACCTGGCATCGGCCCGGGAGACGGCGACGACGCTCGCCAGCCCACCGCTCCTGGCCCGGAGCGAGGAACTGTCCCGGATCACGGCTCGCCACGGCTCGTTCGACGAGCCCTGGCGGCCGCTGACGACGCGCGAGTTCGAGGTCGCCCGGCTGATCTCCGAGGGGATGACCAACGCCGAGATCGCGGCCGAACTGTCGATCGCCCCGAAGACGGCGAGCGCCCACGTCGAGCACATCCTGGCCAAGCTCGGGGTCGCCCGCCGGGCCGAGATCGCGGCCTGGGCGGCCACCGTGACGCGTTCAGCCGGCGCAGCACCTGCCGCCGGCGACGCCGTCAGCGCCCATCGCTGAGGCGACAGGGGCCTGATACGAGGGGCGCAGCCTCCCGACCGGTCGGCCACGCCCCAGGTTCGGTCCGAGCCGTGCGGCTACTCGGACTGGTGGTGGCAGACCCAGAGGAAGTCGTCCACGAAGTCCCAGTACGTCCCGTCGGCAGACTCCGGGTCGTGGGGACACGGTCGGCCGTCGGCCGAGATCTTGACCGTGGCGATCTCGGCGGTCACGAAGTTGCCGTTCTCGTCGAACACGAGCAGCTGGAACGTCCCGTTGTTCGTGAACAGCAGGTCCGGCCAGCGCTTGACCGTGCCGGGGCTGATGCAGTGGCCCTCGGGGAGGCCCACGCTGGCGGCGCATCCCCAGCCCGCCGCCTCTTTCGTCTGCTGGTCGGTCGCCCCACCGGCGAGCGCCGCCGGAGCGATCGCCCCGACCATGATCGCCGCCGCGGCCAGAGCGATGGTCAGTCGTCGGATCGTCATCACGCCACCTCCACTGAGAGTTCGTAGACCTCGGCGGTCGGGTGACCGGCGCGCTCGTGAATGCGCATCACGGCCTCCCTGGTCGGGCCCGTCGACAGGCAGAACACCTTGCCGGTCTCGGGATCGAGCCAGGCGCGTTCGAAGTGGACGCCCTCGTCCTGCTCGATCGCGAGATCCCGCTCGTGGGCCTCTCTGAGCTGCTGGGCCGTCACGCCGACGAACCCGTTGTGGACATCCATGAACGTCGCCATTCG
>CAYMBB010000263.1:0-3656 GCA_964388515.1 uncultured Anaerolineaceae bacterium | reverse complement strand
CCGGACCGCCCGCCGCCGGCCCGGCCGGCCCACCGGCCGGGAGCGGGCTCCCGTCGTCGTCGAGCCCGGCGAACTGGAGGAACGCCGTCTCGAGCCGGTCCGTGCCGGCGCGGGCCCGCAGCTCGTCGGCCGTGCCCCGGGCGAAGATCGTTCCGTCGCGGATGAAGAGCAGCTCGTCGCAGCGGTCCGCCTCGTCCATCACGTGGCTCGCCACGAGCAGCGTGCGGCCCGCTGCCGCCAGGCGCCGGAAGTGGGCCCAGAACTGGACGCGCAGGGCCGGATCGATCCCGACCGTCGGCTCGTCGAGGAACAGGACGACCGGATCGTGGACCAGGGTGCAGGCCAGCGACAGGCGCCGGCGCATCCCGCCCGAGAGCTCGAGGGCGGGGGTCGAGCGCCGGTCGTCGAGCTCGACGAGGCGGAGGACCTCGCGGGCCCGGGCACCGTCGGTCCCCCCGTACAGGCCGGCGAAGAAGCGGATGTTCTCCCAGACCGAGAGCTCCGGGTAGATCCCGTCCGCCTGGGGCATGTAGCCGATCCGCTCGAGGAGGGCGCGGGAGGGCATCACCGTCCCGAGGACGCGGGCCTCGCCGCTCGTGGCCCGGGCGAGCCCGACCAGGAGCCGGATCAGGGTCGTCTTGCCCGAGCCGTTCGGGCCGAGCAGGCCGTAGATCCGGCCGGGGTCGAGGCTGAGGTCGATGCCGTCGACGGCATGGATCGGGCCGAACGTCTTGCGCAGGGCGCGGGTCTCGATGGCCGGATCGCCCTGCCCCGCCCGCCTGCCCTCCGTCTCCATGGCAGCGCTCAGGGTAGCGTGTCCTGAGTGCCGCGGGAAGGGTCGCCGGCGCCGCGGGCGAGGGCCGTCTCGAGGCGCTCGATGAACGGGACCTGGGCCGGCTTCAGGCGGCGGCGCGCCTCGGTCGGCTCGAACCAGGCGACCCGGTCGATCTCAGGGAACGCCTGCTGGCGACCGGACCGTGGCGGCCACTCGATCGTGAACGTGTTGCTCCGGGCGCGGGCCGGATCGAGGTCGCCCTCGAGCGCCCAGGCCACGACGAGCTTGCCCGACTTCTGGCGCACCTCGCCAAGCGGGATCGGGACGCCAGCGGGCGGTTCGTGGCCGGTCTCCTCGGCGAACTCGCGGCGGGCGACCGCGACGATCTCCTCGCCCGGCTCGACCTCGCCCTTCGGGATCGTCCAATGGCCGAGGTCCTTTGCCTGCCAGAACGGACCGCCCGGGTGGGCGAGGAGCACCTCCAGGCGCCCGGCTCGACGCCGGAAGAGGAGGATGCCGGCGCTCGTCAGCCCGGACCGGTCGGGCTGACCGCCGGACGGTCGCGCCCGACTGCCCGGCTCGCCCGATGGTCCCGGTCGACCCTCCGATCGGTTCACTGCGCTTCGTCCGGGAACAGAGGACGGACGGTGAGCGAGTAGAGGCTCCCGTCCGGCGCCCGGAGCCAGAGCCCGGTGAAGCCGCCCTCGATCGGGCTGACACCGAGCCGGCCCACCTCCTCGGTCGACAGGACCCGGTGTGGCCAGCTGGGCAGGCCGGGGTCGGAGGACGGCACGAAGTCGGCCGGCGCGATCGTGGGCCAGGGCCAGGCGAGCGGCTCGATCCCCTCGGCCGGCGTCCCGGGCCCGAGGGTCGCCTGGTAACGTTCCGGCCGCCAGGTCGTGACCGAGGTCGACCCGGCCGGGTCGAACGACAGCAGCCGCTCGCGGAGCGAGGCCAGCGAGCGGCGGATCGCCTGGTCCGCTTCGTCGACCTGGACGTCTTCGATCCCGAGAGCGTAGACCTCGAGCCGCTTGTCGAGCCCGCCGGCGTGGAGCTCGAAGGTCGCCGTGGGCGCGTCGGCGACCCCGGGCGCGTCGTAGTGGCCGGCCCGGGCTGCCCCGAGGCCGCCCGGGCCGATCGCCCAGGCGAGCAACGACTGGACGGCCTGCTCGGGCAGCCGCGCGATCCGGAACGGCGCCAGCAGGCTCACCCCGGACGGCTTCGTGGCGGCTGTCTCGTCGACGGTCGCCGCCGGGTCGCGGAAGATCGCGCTGCCGTCGCCGTAGAGGGTGAAGATCGGCGCCGTGGTGGCCAGGAAGCCGGGCGGCATCAGCCCGCCGCTCTCCTCGAAGCGGAGCACGACCTCGGCCGACCCTGCCGGGTGCTCGATCGTGGATCCGGCCGGCCCGCTGGCCGGGGGAGCGCTCGGGGAGACCGTGGCCGACGGAGGTGGCGTCGGTCCGGCGCCCGAGGTGCAGGCGGCGACGAGCAGGGCGGTCACGACGCTCACCGTGCCGACGGGGACAGGGAGACGGCGGATCGATCGGGGCCCGCGCAGGATGGAGCTGACGTCCAGGCGGTTCATGTCTCTCCGACGTTGGCTGGCCGGTCGCGGTTGCGGGCCGATGCTCGGGACGGATGGGCGGTCCGGGAAGCGCCCCACGTGACGAATGGCCCTGTTCCGGCCCGGCGGTCACCGCCTAGCCTGCACCTTTCCGTTCCATCCAGATCGGGAGCATCCGCCGTGGCCGACCTGTCGACTGTCTTCACCGGCATCCGCTTCGAGAACCCGTTCCTGCTTGCCTCGGCGCCGCCCACCGAGTCCGAGACGAACATCATGCGCGCCTACGAGGCGGGCTGGGGCGGCGTCGTGACCAAGACGATCGGTCTTCACCCGGTCGTCAACGTGCGCGGCCCGAAGACGAAGTTCCTGCGCGTCGACAACGGCGGGACCCGGCTGTCGATGGCCAAGCGGCCGGACTCGACTCTCGTCGCGTCGTGGAACTGGGAGCTGATCTCCGACAAGCCGCTCGACTGGTGGATCGGCCGCCTGTCGGCGATCAAGAAGGCCTGGCCGAACAAGGTCCTCGTGGCCTCGATCATGGCCGGCTCGGGCAACGACAAGGAGCTGGCGAACTGGCAGACCCTGACCCGCGCGGTCCAGGACGAGGGAGTCGATGCGATCGAGCTGAACTTCTCCTGCCCGCACATGGACCGGGTCGACATGGGGGCGAACGTGGGCAAGGACCCGGTCCTGTGCTCGGTCTCGACACAGGCCGTGAAGGAGGTCGCCCGCGTCCCCGTCTGGGTGAAGCTGACCCCGGCCAGCGCCGACATCGTCGAGGAGGCCGCCGCGGTCTTCCGGATGGGCGGCGACGCGATCTCGTCGTCGAACACGTTCCCGTCCCTGCCGTTGATCGACCCCGAGACGCTTGACTTCGAGGTGAACGTCGACGGCTACGTCGCCTCCGGCGGCCTGGGCGGGCCAGCGATCCTGCCCCAGTCGCTGGCCAAGATGGCCCAGATGACCCAGGCCTTCCCCGACCGCGAGTTCTCTGGGATCGGCGGCATCTCCACCTTCGCCCATGCCCTGAACTACTTCCTCCTCGGCTGCGGCACGGTCCAGGTGGCCACGGCCGCGATGCTCGACCATGCGATCGGGCCGAACGTGATCAAGGCCCTCACGAGCGGGATGACCGAGTTCCTCGAGCGGAACGCCGAGCGCGGCTGGACCTCGCTGGCCGACTTCCGCGGCCTGCGCCGGGGACGCGTCGTCCCGCACGCCCGGATCGCCCGGCCGGACGCGGCCGACTACCACGGCGGCTACGAGGACGACGCCGAGGGCTACGCCCGGGCCGAGGAGTTCGCCCGGGCGGGCTGA
>CAYMBB010000262.1:0-3681 GCA_964388515.1 uncultured Anaerolineaceae bacterium | reverse complement strand
CGCGGGCCGGAGGAGGGGGGGGGGGCGGAGGCGGGGATGCGGGACCGGGCCACGGGCGAGGAACGATGCAGGGGTCTGCCTGTGCTGGTCCGTCGGGAACTGGCCCGGCGCGCCGTGCTGATGCGGCTTGGCTCCGCCGGCCGCACAGATGTTTGCGAGCGGCGAGACGGGCGAGACCCGGACGGTCAGCGTCTTGTTCGACGATGTCGTCTTCGTCTTCCGCAGCTGCTTCGGCTTCGCGCTCGCGGCCTCCGCTCGGACGCGCTGGCGATAGATCTTCGCCCCAGCGCGCAGCGAGCGCATGATCCGCGGCCGCACCTCGCGATCGGAGAGCTTGTCGAGTGCGGCGAGCAGTTCCGGCGCGCCGGTGAGGCCGATCGTGATTCCGCTCATGGCGTTGCCGTCACCGAGTCAGAGGTCCAGACGCCGATCGTGAGCGTCACGCCGACATATTCGGCGCCGCCATAGGTGAGGACCTCGACGCTCCAGCTGGTCACGAGCGCCTTCTGGACGACCGGCGCGAGACCGAGCTGCATCTGGCCGAGCAGCGCCGTCCGCAGGGTGCCGATCCACGTGGCCACGTCGGCCATCTGGATGGCCGGGGTCCCAGCCCGAGGCGCAAAATAGACCGCGACACGGTACTCGGCCGCGCCACGCACCCGACCGGACTCGTAGATGTCATCGCCACGCATCGGCCATACGACCGCGTATGGCGTGGCCGGGATGTTGCCCGGCGGGCGCGCTGTGGCGCCCTGCATTCCGGCGAGCGACGCGTAGCGGGCGGCGATCGCATCGCCGATCGCAAGGAAGTCAGCCATCAGAGGATCGACACCGATCGCACGGTGTAGCGCGCGATCGTGTCGCGGTCGCGACCGGAGACGAAGCGCGATACGACCGGAGCCCCCGTCGCATCGCTACCGACGACGTCGGCTTGCCCGGCCTGGATCCCATGCCAAGCGCGGACCACCGTGACCTCGGCGACCTCGGCGATCTCCTTCGGGATCGCCGGCCAGCCGAATGAGCCGGTCAGGCGCACGTTGTCGAAGCCGGGGTAGAAGGCGGGATACTGGTTGTTGACCGAGGGGATGTTCGTCATCCACAGCTCGGTATACGGCCAGCCGGGGACGAGATCAGGGCCAGACGGGCGCAGGTAGTAGTCGGTCGCTGGCACGACCGAGAACGGGCCACCGGTATAGGTCGCGATCTCCAGCTTGGTCAGGCTCACGATCCCGCGGGGGAACGGGAGCATCCGGCCGCCTTCGAGCGCTCCGAAGCCATCCTGCACGTAGCTCGTCGTCGGATCGGGAGCGATGATCCGGCCGGTCGTCGTCTCGATCCAGCCGTTCACCTGATCGCAGAGGGCCTGGAGGACGGCATCATTGGTCGTCCCGGTGATCCCGAGCCGGCTCTTGACCGCCGCCAACGTCGCATAGGTGCCGATCGCCATGGTGGCCCTCCCGGGTCAGGAGAGAGGAGGGGGAGGCAGCGTGGCCGCCTCCCCCTCCAGCGCTGCTATGGGATGATCCCGGTCTGCTTCACAAACGCGGCCGGGATCGTCAGAGCGGGGGCGGCGCGGCCGGACACCCGGACTGCGGTCTGGTCGGTGGTGAAGTTGATGTGCTCGGACATGGCGAGCTCGATCGTCTGGCGCTCCAGCACCGCGGCGAAGTTCCAGTCGCCGAGGTAGATGTGCGTCGCGTTCGTGCTCGTGCCCTGGGTCTCGGTGATCGGGATCTGGGTTGTGAACAGGACCGGCATGCCGAGGAGCATCCCGCGCCACGGGCCGGGGGTGTACCCGACCTGGGTCGCGAGGGCTCCGACGTTCGGGATGCTCACCGGGGCACCGAACACCCCGCCGAACGACTCGAGCAGGTACCGGCCGTTCGTGTCCTTGACCTTGCTCAAGCTCTGCGCGGTCCGGGGATGCATGATCCAGGCGTTCGGCTCGACACCGACCGCCCGAAGCGCGTAGACGAGATCGATCAGCTTGTCGGCCGCGCCCGATGCGCTGTAGCTATCGCCGTTGGCCGCGGCGGCATAGCCAGCGGTCAGGCCGGAGTAGGCGGCGAGACCGGTGACGTTGGCACCCGTGCCATCGCCCTCCAGGAACTGCTTGTCCTGGAAGATCGCCAGGCTGCGGGCCAGCGTGCGACCGAGATAGGCCTCGAACGCCGGGGTGCTATCGGCGAGGAGCTCGTTGGAGAAGCGGTTGAGGACCGCCTGCTTCTTGATGACGATGTTCTGCTGCCCGAACGTCGGGTCGGCATTGGCGATCGTCCCAGCCTCGGCATAGGCCGCCGCCGCGGGCATGATCGTCTCGCGAGGCAGGAAGACGCTGTTGGAGGCGACCGGGATCGTCTGAACACCGGGGGCGTTCCGGAACGCGACCGCGGTCTGGGCCGAGAGGACGAACTGGTCCTGGAGGTACTGGGGCGGGACGAGAGCACCACCGGCGGCGGTCGTACCCTCGCCGGCGTCCCGGAAGGCCGGGGCTTCCGCTCGGATCGAGGCGGCCTCGACGACCGAACGGAAGGCGAGCGCGTCCTTCGGGACGGCCACCTCGCCGCGATCGGGTGTCACGCGGTAGACCTCGGCGGTCGCCTGGACGATGTCACGCTCCAGTTCCCGGCCGGTCCATGAGCCCTCGCGCAGGGCGAGGATCGTCCGCGCGAGACTGAACTCATGGGGGCGGGAGCGAGTGACGTTCGGGGCGCCGAGCGTCGGGCGGGCAGCAGGGTCGACCGCGTTGGCGGCTCGGACCGCCTTCTCGACCGCACCGGCCACGAGCGCCTCGACCTGCTCGGCTGTGAGCATCTCGGGCATGAGGGGACTCCTTTCTCGGGGCATGGGGGAAGACCCGCACGCTGGCGGGCCGATCTGGGGGAGATGTGGGCGGTGCTCAGCCGAGCAGGCGCCTCACGGTCCGCTCCGCGACCTCATCGAGGCGACGGGCGAGGTCGACCACGTCGCCCCGCACCGCCAGGACGGCGGGTTGGGGTTCAGCGTCAGCGCTCATCACCGCCGGCTCGTCTGGGCCGGGTGCGCAGGGCATGGACAGGACAGACGCGATCGCGTCATGGGCAGTCGTGAGCATCGTCTCGTCGGCGGCGCTATTGCGCCGGCCGGCGCGGGTGGCGCTCATCACCGCGGGCTCCGGCATCGGCTCGGACTCGGGCGCCTCGGCCGACTCGGAACCGACGAACTCGGTCAGGGCATCGACGGCTCGCTGGAGGATGGCCACATCGGCCGCATCCCCCTCGGCCTGCTCGACCGCGAGGAGGCGGAGGACGCAGGCGAGGATGTCGGCTCCGCTCGCAGCATCCCAGCCGTCGCGGACCGGCGGCGTGCCGGCCGCGATCGCAAGGAAGCGGGCTGCCTCGGCACTGCGGGCGGCGATGACCGCCAGCGGATTCGCCGGGGTCGGGGTCAGGCTGATCTCGTGGAGCGGCCACCGGAGGATCTCGCCGGTGGCCTCGTCCCAGCGGACACTGTGCTCGGCAGACCCGGCTGACCAGCCGAGCGCGTCGGCGTCGAGCCGGGCGCGGCTGCGGTTATACCAGGCGGCCCGCTTGTCGAGTTGCGCCTGGACCCAGATGCCATCGTCGGTCGTCCGGGTCGACGTCGCGCGGCCGATCGGCGGCCACCCACGTTCCTCCTCGAACACGTCGTGCTAGAGGACGG
>CAYMBB010000261.1:0-3757 GCA_964388515.1 uncultured Anaerolineaceae bacterium | reverse complement strand
CATGCCACGCCCGGCGACGCCGGCAGGCCAGTGGTGAGGGCGACCGCATCGGCTCGCCCGGTCGTGGCCAGCGGCGGATCGACGAGCAGATGGGCGACGCGCCGGACGGCGTCGGCGCGCGAGAGCGGGAAATCGGGGTCCTCGGCCATGTCGACCGCGATCCGGAGCGCCGCCTGCGGGCTGCGCTTGCCGACCCGGACCTGGAGCATCCAGAGCGTGCCGGACTCGATCGTGAACTCGATGTCGCAAAGGTCCGCGTAGTGGCGCTCGAGCTCGCGGGCGTACCGGCGCAGCTCGCGCGCCACCTCCGGCAAGCGCCCGTCGAGGACCGCGATCGGCTCGGTGTGGTGGGTGCCGGCCACGACGTCCTCACCCTGGGCGCCGAACATCACGTCGCCGTACAGGGTCGGCTCGCCGGTTGCGGGGTTGCGGGTGAAGAGGACGCCCGTCGCCGAGTCGGGGCCGCGATTGCCGAAGACCATCGCCTGGACCGTGACCCCGGTGCCGAGGTCGTCGGGGATCCCCTCGTGGGCCCGGTAGTTCCGCGCCCGCTCGCTGTTCCAGGACCGGAATACGGCCTCGACCGCCCCGCGCAGCTGGAGCCATGGATCGTGGGGCACGTCCGCGACGCCGACGATGTCGCGGTACATCGCCTCGAACCGGGCCCGGCAATCGGCCGCGAAGGCCGCGTCGCCCGTGACCGCGGCGAGCCCTGCCTCGGTCGCGTCGTTGAGCCCGAGGTTGAGGATCGTGTCCATCATCCCGGGCATCGACACCGGCGCCCCGGACCGGACGCTGACGAGCAGCGGGTTCGCCGGGTCGCCGAACCGCCGGCCCACCGCCTCCTCGAGACGGCCCATGTGGGCCCGGAGCTCGGCGTCGAGCCCGTCCGGCCAGCCGTTGGCGAGGTACGCCCGGCAGGCCGTGGTGGAGACGGTGAACCCGGGCGGGACGGGGAGCCGGAGGTCGCGGGCCATGGTCGAGAGGTTGGCGGCCTTCGATCCGACGAGCGTCTTCACCTCATCGGGCGGCCCATCGTGGTCGTGGTCGAAGGCGAAGACCCAGGTCACGGTCGGCTCGGCTCCTTTCGGCGATCTGTCTGAACAGAGGTCGGTGTCGGCGGTCGGGTTCAGATGACGGCGATCGGGTCGACCATCGATCCGGTCGCGCCGCGGATCTTGAGGGGCAGGGCGACGAACAGGAACTCGTAAACCCGCTCGCGGGCAAGCTCCTCGAGGTCGAGACTCTCCATGAGGTAGACCCCGTTCTCGATAAGCAGCAGGGTGTGGACCGGCTGCGGGTTGCCCGTCGGGCCGGGATCGGGCGCGGGCTGGACCTCGTAGGTCTCGGTGTCCGTGCCGGTCGCCACGACGCGGCGTTCGAGGAGCCAGCGGGCGGCCGACACGTCCGGGCCGGGGGTCCTGTGGGCGGCCATCCGCTCGGCGTCCGGCCAGAGGCCCATGTAGCCGGTCCGGATGACGACGGCGTCCCACGGTCGGACTTCGACACCCTCGGCGGCGGCGATCGCCTGGAGTTCGGCGGCGTCGATTGCGGAGCCCGTGGGCAGGCACTCGACGCCCCGGTAGCCGGCGGCATCGAGCAGAACGCCGCGGGTGAAGAACGGTGGCAGGGAACCGGCGTCGAGATGGATCGGGCCGAAGTCGGACAGGTGGGCGTCGGCGCTCCCGCCGCCGTACCAGTGCATGTCGTCGCCGACCGTCATGTGGGCGAGCGCGTCGATGTGCGCACCCGAGTGCGAGGTCGCCATCACGTACTCGGCCATGTAGCCGAGCCCGGCGTCGTTGATCGGCCCCCACGGCTGGGCACCGCTCACCCGGATCCCGCGCGGCGTCCGGTAGTTGAGGACCTGGAACGGCGGGTGGCCGGGGAAGAGCGGCATTCCCGGGTAGCGCGGCGCGGCGAGGGAAATTGTCCGGCCGTGGCGGACGAGCCGGGCGGCGCGGACGACCTGCTCGGGGGGCAGGGCGCCGATCGGACCGATGTCGAGCGGCGGCGTCATCGCTCCGCCTCCCAGGGGCGGACTGGCAGCTCGAGCCCGCCCGGCCGGTCCCGGATGGCGCGCCAGATGCGCTCGGGGGTCAGAGGCAGGTCGCGGATCGCGACGCCCGTCGCGTCGCGAACCGCGGCCGCCACCGCCGGGGCGACGCACAGCAGGGCTCCCTCGCTCATCCCCTTCGAGCCGTACGGGCCCGGGCCATCGGCGTTCTCGATGAACTCGCTCCGGAGCTCGAGCGGCAGGTCCATGCTCGTCGGGATCCGGTAGTCGATCGCGCCGAGGTTCCGGATCCGGCCGGCCTCGTCGAAAATGTAATGCTCCATCAGGGTGTGGCCGAGGCCCATGATCGCGGCACCCTCGTCCTGCATCCGGACCTGGAGCGGGTTGATCGCCCGGCCGACGTCGGAGACGGTGACGTGGCGGACGATCGTCACGTCCCCGGTCTCCTCGTCGACCTCCGCCTCGACGGCGGTGCAGTTGAGCTCGAAGAAGGCGGCGCTCCCCCCGAGCGGGTGGCCTGGCTCGGCCTCCTTGCGCATCTCGCCGTTCCCGACCAGCTCGCCGCCGAGGACGCCGAGGCCGGGCCTGAGGACGTCGAGGATCGGGAGCTCGCGGTCGGGCAGGCGCACGACGCCGTGCTCGACGACGATCGCCGCCTCGTCGAGCCCGTACAGCCGGGCGGCCATCGCACGCAGCTTGGCCTGGACGTCGCGGCAGGCGGCGAGAACGGCGTTGCCCATCAGGACGGTCGAGCGGCTGGCGGAGGTCTGCTGGTCATACGGCACGACCGCCGTGTCGCCCATCACGACGGTCACCGACTCGAGCGGCGCGCCGAGTTCGTCGGCCGCGATCTGGGCAAAGACAGTCCGGGCGCCCTGGCCCATGTCCGAGGTGCCGGCGAAGACGATGACGCTCCCGTCGGCGAGGAGCCGGACCGTCGAATGCGAGAGGCCCGTCGTCGGCCCGGACTTGATCCCGACCGCGATCCCCCGGCCGCGGCCGGGGGCCCTGGGCGTTCCCCACCCGATCATCTCGGCGGCCTTGCGGACGGTCTGCTCCCAGTCGCCGTCGGCCGGCGTGTCGAACGGGATGAACGCCTCCCCCCGGCGGGCGAGGTTGCGCAGGCGAAGTTCGAGCGGGTCGATCCCGAGCCTCCGCGCCCCGTCGTCGAGGTTGGACTCGACGGCCCAGTTGACCTGCGGGTTGCCAAAGCCCCGGAAGGCGGTCGAGGGGACGGTGTGCGACAGGATGCTCCGGGCGAGGATCTGGGCGGCCGGCACGCGGTACGGCCCGCACCCCGGGTAGCTCCCCTTGGCGACGACCCGGTCGGCGATGTCGGCATAGGCGCCGATCAGGTAGTTCGCCTCGATCTCCTGGAACGCGAGCTTCCCATCGGCCAGGAACCCGCTCTTGACGCGGATCTCGGCGGCGGCTCGGCGGACGGCCTGGAATGTCTCCTCGAGCGAGAGGACGAGCCGGACCGGCCGGCCCGCCCGGAGGGCCATGAGGGCGACGAGCGGCTCGTACTTCGCGTGCTGCTTGCCGCCGAAGCCGCCACCCGGATCGGGGGCGTAGATTCGGACCCGGGACAGGGGCAGGCCGAGCAGGCGGGCCAGGACCTTCTGGAGCCAGTTCGGGTGCTGGATCGAGCTCCAGACAGCGATCCCGCCGTCGTCCGGCGCGGCGATGAAACCGTGCGGCTCGATCGCGAAGTGGTTGACCATCGGGAACGAGTACGTG
>CAYMBB010000260.1:0-3758 GCA_964388515.1 uncultured Anaerolineaceae bacterium | reverse complement strand
CGCGGAGATGGCGATCAGCTGTCCGTCCAGGAGGAAGTCACCGTGTCCCTTGACATCGCCACCGCCTCCGACCCTGCGGCCGCGTTCGCCGACCTCAAGGCATCGGAGCAGGCCCTTGTCCGCCAGTATCTCGCCGTGACGCGCATCGAATTGGCCCCAGCCAGCACACTGGCTGGACCTGTCATCGCAGCCACCACCGGCTGCTGGCAAATCACGTGGTCGGTCGTTGGCAAGGACGTCTTCGGCTTCGTCCTGTGGCAATACAACCAGAAGATCTACAACTGGTGCGGGAATGGGTCCACGATCACTACGGTCGGCCAAGTCACGCGATGGCCGTCCAACATGGCGTACTTCTGGCAGTACAGCCCGCTTGGTGGGATCCAGCAGTGGGGCGGCGTTGGGCAGACTTACCAACGCGCCTTCAGCCAGGGCCAGATGGCGCTGTGCATTCCGCCTGGCGGATGTGAGCAGTACCAGTACCCTTGGATCGATCAGATTGCATATCCGAATGGCACAGTCGGCGGTTCAACAGGCGCGTAGAACGCCGGTGGCCGAGACGCAGGTGATCGGATGATGAACCAGTGGAGGGCCCTCATCGTCCGCTTGGTCTTGGTGGCACTCACTGTCTACGCGACATTCTTGGCGTTTGCTGCCCTCCTGCTCGTGCTTACCCGCTGAGAGCGTCCCTGGCCACTCGGAACCGTGCGATTTGGAGGGGGCTCGCGTTGACGGGCCCCCTCTCTTGCGCCGTCGGATCGCGGCAAGCCCAGCGGTGCGAACCTCCAACCCTGAGTGCGTCCACCCTCACGTCAGCCCGTCACGTGGCTCGCTCCGGAGGCAATCCACGGATTTGGGGAGGCGATGTTTCGTGGACGGCAGCGATCCCGACCGTTACGATCCCCAGTCATGACCGAGGTCGCTGAACGCGAACCGTTCGCCTGCCCCGAGTGCGGCGCCCCGCTGGCCGCGACGACGGGCCGATGCCCGAGCTGCGGGGAGCGGCTGCTGATCGGCGTGCCAGCTCCGCGGGCGGGACTGTTCGCCGGCGCGGGTGCCCTCGTCGGTCTCGTCGCCGGTGCGCTCGTCATGGGGATCGTCCTGGGTTCGACCCGGCCATCGGCAACGGCGCCCGGCGCCGCGGACGCGACCGGCGCCCGGCCTGGCGGGACGACCACCGAACCCTCCGGCCGTCGCACAGCCCCGCCGCTGGCTGGCAGCGCGCTGGTCCAGGCTGCGGTGATCAACGGTCGCCTCCTCGAGCCGCTCGCCCAGCTCCGGACTGCGGCCGCCGCGTCGCCCGCCGATGCAGCCGCGATCGCCCAGGCGCTCCGGGCGCTGGCAGCGGACGCACTCATCGGCGCCCAGCTCGCGCCGCAGGTTTCGAAGTGGCCGGAGGCGGCGCCGGTGAGCCTCCAGCTCACCGCTTTCTACGACAGGATTCTTGCTGTGGCCCGCGACGGGCTTGGGGCCGCCCTCTCGAATGGGACGGCATACCGCAGGGCGGCGACGAGGATGGTCGCTGTCTTCGACTCGCTGCCGGCGCTCGACGCGGCGATCCGGAAGCTGGCTGATGAGGGCGGGTTGGCGCTCCCCGGCGGCGCACTCCCTGGCGCGACGGAGGCTGCCCCGGTGGGCACGTTCGAGGCCATCCCGCGCTGACGCCCGCCCGGCGCCGCCGCCGCTGTCGCCCCTGACCCTCGGCCCCGATGCCCGGCCGGCGCTCAGCCGCCCGGGGCGACCGGCCCGTATCCGGTCAGCTCCACGTACGCCTCCCCGCCCAGTGGCCGGCCGTCCCGCGTCGCGGTCACCCGCTGCGAGCCCTCCCAGTAGACGACCCCGCTCGTCGGGCGCGTGTCGAGCTCCTGGGCGGCGACCGCCGGCACGAGCCGGACCTCGAGCCCGTCGGCCGGCAGTCGGACGAGCCAGACGGCCGGGTAGCGGCCCCCGGTCGCAGGGCTCGTCCACTACCCGGTCGCCTCGACCGTGAACGCGTCGGGCCCCAGGTGGCGCACCCGCCCGTCCGCCCCGACGAGCGTGCCGTAGACGAGCACGTCGGCCCCCGTCGCGTCGCGGACGCGGGAGAGCGTGACGTCGGTCCCGTCGTCGAGGTTGATCGCGAACCAGTCCCAGCCGCCGGCCCCGACGGCGATGAAGTCGCCCCACTGGTGGTCGAACCAGGCCGAGCCCTCCACCTCGAACGTCCGGCCGTCGAGGATCAGGCGGCCGGTCGCGGCCAGCCGCGTCCGCGAGTAGTAGTACGAGCCGCCCGCGGGCCCGAAGTCGATCCAGCCGTCCCGGTCATGGAGGACCGGCGGCCGCGTCGTCGAGAGCTGCAGGTCGATCGCCAGGCCGCCGCGCACCCCGGCCGCTGCCGCCTCGGCCGTCGAGAGCGAGGCCGAGAGGCGCTCCGAGCCACCGGCGCCGCGCATCGTCCACGGCGGGTTGGCCAGCGTCTCCGGGCGGGTCGGGTCGAGCCCCCGCAACTCGAAGGCGAACCCCGCCGGCTCGCCGCCCGGGCGGGGCGAGCGGTCCACCTGCGGGCCGACCTCGCTCCGCTGCGCGTACACGAACCGGTCGCCCGATTCATCGGTGATCGCGAGGTGCGAGGCCCATGTCACCGGGAAGTCACCGCGCTCGGCCCGGAAGACGACGTACTCGAAGCCGAAGCGGGCGCCCGACGCCCGGTCGCGGAGGTGGCCAGTCTGGTACCACCACTCGGTCAACCGCCGATGCGGGCCGTCGTCGCGCGGGAAGAAGATCGGCTGCGGGTCGGAAAGGGCCTCGGTCGGGGACGGCACAGCCGGCGGTGAGGGCCGGGAGACCGGGGGGTTGGCCAGGATCGGGCCGCCGCAGCCGCCGAGGAGCGCGAGCGCCAGGAGCACGGCCGCCAGGGCGCCGAGCGAGCGGTCGGGGTTCGGTCGCGCCTGCGGACGCCTGATCGGTCGGCTCATCGCGCGGTCGCTTCCTGCTCCGCCTCGGTTCGCGGCAGCCGCGAGGCGAGCCAGCGCTCGAGCCGGGCCGGGATCCACCAGTTCCAGTCGCCGAGCAGGCGCATCGTGGCCGGCACCAGAAGCGCCCGGACGACCGTCGCGTCGAGGGCGACCGCGACCGCCACCCCCAGGCCGAGCGCCTTGATCAGGACGATGTCGGCGAAGGCGAACGAGCCGGCCACGACGACGACCACGAGCGCCGCCGAGGTGACGATCCGCCCCGAGCGCTCGAGGCCCCGGGCGACCGCCTCGCGGTTGTCGCCGGTCCGGTCGTGGACCTCCTTCATCCGGGTCAGGAGGAAGACCTCGTAGTCCATCGACAGCCCGAACAGGACGCAGAAGAGGATGACCGGCTGGGTCGTCTCGACGAAGCCGAGCGGCTGGAAGCCGAGGAGCGCCGAGAGGTTGCCGTCCTGGAAGATCCAGACCAGGGCACCGAACGAGGCGACGATCGAGAGCGTGTTCATCACCAGCGCCTTGGCCGGCAGGATGACCGAGCGGAGGAGGACGAAGAGCACGAGATAGGTCGCCCCGAGGATGAAGAGCGCCGTGCGGGGGAAGTCCGCCCCGATCCGGCCCACGACGTCGGTCACGTCCGCCGCTCCGCCGCCGACGAGGACGGCGACCCCGGCCGGCGGCGCGAGCGGACCGTTCGGGTTGCGCAGGTCGGCGACGAGGGCGCAGACCCCGTTCCGGTTCGGCCCGCACGGGGTCGTGCGCGCGGAGCGCGGGAGACCGGTATCTGACAGCAGACGTGCGCCGCCGCCA
>CAYMBB010000259.1:0-3769 GCA_964388515.1 uncultured Anaerolineaceae bacterium | reverse complement strand
CGGGAGGAGGGCCAGCTCGTCGTCCGCTTCGGCGCCGGGCTGACCCGGGCCACGGCGATCCGCCTCCTCGCCCCGGGCGCTGCCGGCGGCGCGGCCGTGCCCGGGGTCCGGCCGTCGGACGTCACGTTCGCCTCGAACCAGGTCCGGATCCGCCTGCCGCGCGACCCGAAGGCGGCCTGGACGCTCACCCGGGCGATCGTGGCCAGGCTCGTGGCGGCCGAGCAGCGGACGCCGGCGGCAGCGATCGGGTCGGCCTGACGGCTCCCGTCGCGCGACGACGGAGGATCAGCCCTCGGTATCGGTCCCAGGCTCGTCTGCCGTGGGGGCGAATCGATACCCGAGGCCGTAGGTGGTCGCGATGAAGCGGCGGCCCGGCGCGGCCTGGCGGAGTTTCGCCCGCAGGTTGTGCATCGTCGCCCGCAGGAGGTGAGAGTCGTCGCGATAGGCGGGACCCCAGATCGTCGTCAGGAGTTCCGCCTGCGAGACGAGCACATCGGGGTGCTCGGCGAGATGACGGAGGAGCCGGTACTCGGTCGGAGTGAGGTGGACGGGATGGCCCTCCACGGCGACCCGGTGACTCCGTCCGTCGATAACGAGGCCCGGATGCCGAAGCTCGGGGGCGTCGGGAACGAGACGCCAGGCGCGAGCGCGCCGGAAGGCGGCCCCGATGCGGGCGATCAGCTCGGGGAAGCTGACCGGCTTCGTCACGTAGTCGTCAGCGCCGATCGCGAGCCCGCGCACCTTGTCGGTGTCGGCGCCACGCGCCGACACGACAAGGATCGGCACGCCACTCCTCGCGCGGATCCGCTTGATAATCTCCCAGCCGTCGAGCGAGGGAAGGCTCAGGTCGAGGAGGACGAGGTCGGGTTGCTCCGCCGCGAAGACGCGCAGTGCCTCGATGCCGTCGCTGACGACGATGGGCCGCCAGTGGTGTCGCTCCAGCCAGAGGGCGATCAGCTCTGCGAACTCCGGCTCGTCCTCGACGACGAGGATCCGCTCGCCGGCCGGGCTCGGGTTGGTCATCCCCCCCTCCGTTCAGCCGGCTGGCGCACGCCCGCGACGGGCAGTCCGAACGAGATCGACACTCCGCGCGTCGTCGGATCGAGACGGATCCATCCGCCCTGTGCCTCGATCAGCCGTCGGCAGAGATGAAGACCAAGCCCGCTGCCCGTGATCCGCGACTCACGCACGTTCCGGCCTCGGTAGAAGCGCTCGAAGACATGGTCGCGTTCCCCCGGCTCGATGCCGACCCCATCGTCGGCGACGGTCACGATCACGGCCGTCCGACCGAATCGGCGTGCCTCGATCCGGATCGACGCGCCCGGTCCACCGTACTTCATCGTGTTGGTCCCGAGGTTCATGAGAACCTGGCGGATCCGGGTCGGGTCGACCTCCACGAGCGGGAGACCGGCTGCGACCGCCAGTTCGATCGGGGGCGATCCCGGGAGGACCGCCATCTCGGCGGCGAACGAGCCGAGGATCTCGTCGAGTGCCACAGGCATGGGGTGGATCGAGAGTCGGTCGCTCTCGAGGTGGGAGATGTCGAGGATCTGGTCGACGAGCTCGGTCAGGCGGTCGGCCGCCTCGCCGATCCGCTGGACGTACGAGCGCGACGTCTCGGGGTCGAGGCCGAGATGCAGGAGGCTCTGCGTGTAGCCCGAGATGAGCGCGAGCGGTGTCCGGAGCTCGTGGGAGACCGCGGCGACGAAGCTCGACTTCAACTCGTCGAGTGCACGCGCCGGCCGGAGGTCGCGGATGACTGCGACCGCCCCGACGGCCGGTCCCGCGGTCGGGGCGAAGCTCGCCGAGACCGGGATCACGGTGCCGTCCCGGTGACGGACCGTCTGTTCGCGGGCGGCGATCGGCCGGCCGCTCTCGAGGACTTCGGCGAACGGACAGCGTGGCCCGCACTGCCTGGCCGTCGCCTCGCTTCGTTCGGCGCTCTGACGGCCGCCTGCAGAAACCGGCATCCGCGAACTGCAATCCAGCACGTCCTGGCAGCGTGCGCCGGTGCTCTGCCAGGCTGACGTCCCGAGCAGGCGCGCGGCGGCGGCGTTCAGCTGGACGACGCGACGATCGGCGTCGACCGCGACGATCGCGTCGCTCGCGCCTTCGAGGATTGCAGCCAGTGTCGCCCGCTCGCGGGCCAGCGAGCTCCGGAGCTGGCTGGCACGGAAGGTGATCGCCAGTTCCCGCCGGACGAGCGCCAGATACCGGGCGTGGCCGGGCTCGAGCTCGGTGCCGGGGGCCGGCAGCACCGCCACGAAGCCGATCGCCGCTCGGTCGACACCGCGATCGCCGAGGCCGCGGCTCTCCTCCAGCCGGACACCCGCCCCGCAGTCCCCCGCAGCCCAGGCATCGACCGCCGCCGCATCCGCGAAGGAGGGCGGCGGCCCGGCCGCGCCGTCGGGCATCTCGACCGCGGCGACGAGGATGAGCTGCGTCTCATTCGGCGAGGCGAGCCAGAGCGCCGCCGCCGCGGCTCCGCTCGCCCGGGCGATCTCGGCGAGCACCGCCCGGGCGACATCCTCGAGGGCGTCGCCCGATGCCATCAGCTGGCTGAGCTGGTACTCGGCGAACATCGTGTCCGCCTCGCGCTGGGCGTCCTCGAAGATTCGCCGCCGCTCCGCTTCGAGGATCGCGATCCGTGCGACGAGCTCGGCCTCCGTGTCGGCAAAGCCCCGTTCGGGGGTGCCGTCCGCGCGCCCGTCGCCGAGGTCGGTGATCACGGCGTGTGTTCGGTGTCGTCGGGCGTTGCCATCGCCCGGATCAGGAGGAAGCAGGAGGTCGCGCCCGGATCCTGATGGCCGCGCGACCGCTCCCCGAGCCGGAGCGCGAGACCCCGACGGGCGACGAGCGGAATCGTGGCACGCATCCCGGCCCGAGCGGCGAGTGTCGCGTCACGCAGCGCGACGGTGAGCGGGTCGCCGCCCCGCGCCGCGATCCTCATGGCGTGCGCCGCAGGGGCGAGCGCATCGAGGATCGTCTTGTCGCCGACAGCACAGCGACCACGCCGCGCGAGCGCCCGGGCGCCGACTTCGAAGCCGTCGGCGAGCGCGCCGACGTCCAGGCGGTCGACTCCGGCGAGGAAGAAGCCGGCTTCGATGAGGGCCGTCCCGTAGAGCGGTCCGCTCGCGCCCCCGACGCTCGAGACGAGCGTGTGGCCGACAAGGCGGAGGAACCCCCCGATGTCGGCGGGGCCGTCGCCGCGACGGTCGGCGTCGTCGAGGGCCCGGACGACGGAGCGCAGACCGATCGTCATGTTGGACCCGTGGTCGCCGTCGCCGAGCGCCTCGTCGAGCCGATCGAGGAGCGCCGCGTGCCGCTCGATCAGGGCCGTTGCCCGGCCCACGTATCGGCGCATGTCGCCCAGCCCCAGTGTCGTGGCTGCGGAGGCCCGTCCCGACGCACCGTCGGCACGATATCGGCTTATGCTCATGGTGCGGCCAAGTCTACGGCTTGATGACGCCCCGGGAGTCGGTCGGGCGTGCGGCCGGCGCGGCCGCGGGAGGGTCCGATGGTCTCCCTCGTCCTCGTCGGCCACAGCCCGGAACTCGTCCGCGGCCCGCGCGCCATGATCGCCCAGGCCGCCCGAGCCGTCCCGGTCGCGACGGCCGGGGGAACGGCCCTCGGGAACCTGGGAACCTGCAGCCCGGCGGTCCACGAGGCGCTCCGCGTCGCCCTCGCTGCCAGCGGGGGCGACGAGGTCGTCGTCCTCCTCGATCTGGGCAGCGCGTTCCTGGCCGTCGAGATGGCCCTCGAGGAACTC
>CAYMBB010000258.1:0-3774 GCA_964388515.1 uncultured Anaerolineaceae bacterium | reverse complement strand
AGGCCGACGAGCGTCTTCGCGGCGATCGTGCTCATCCGGCCGCTCCGGCAGTAGACGAGGATCTTCGCGTCCTTCGCCGCGGGAAGCTTGCCGAGCTGGCTCGCGACCTGATCGTAGGGGACGAAGACGTCCGTGCCCTGGATCTCGCCTTCGTACGGGACGTGGACGTTGACCAGGACGAAGTCCTTCGCCGCGAGCATCGCCGTCAGCCGCGCCGGCGAGACGCTCGTGTAGCTCCCGCCGGGTGCGAACACGGTCATCTCGCCGGTCGCCGAGGGACTGGCCTCCGTGCCGCCCATGCCGGCGCCGCCCGGGGCGGTCGCGGTGCTGCCCGGGGACTGACTCGATCCGGCGGAGCACGCGACTGCGACGAGCGCGGTGATGACCAGGAGCGCGCCGGCCGATGCGGGTCGCACGAGGACGCGCCCGCCGAAACCACGCCGGCCCGGGGCGCTCGATGGCGATGGGCGGACTGAGCGAGAGATCATCCGGTCCGGTTCTCCCATGGCAAGATCAGGCGGATCGCGACGGCAACAGGGTACTCCCGATCGCGATCGCCACTGCGGCGCCGACAATCGCCCAGAGCACCGGGATGCCGGCGAAACGCAAGAGCACCGGCAGGCCGAGCGCCGGGACGAGGAGCGTCGCGGCCACCGACCCCACGGCGCCTGAGGCGAGCACGAGCTGGATCGACGCCCGGCCGCCGACCAGCTCCCGCGCCACGAACCCGACCACGAACGTCACGCCGAGCAGCGCGACCGCACCGAAGACGGCACCCCACAGGAGGCCGACGACCGCGACCGCGACGAGGAGGGCGGCGACCAGGGTGAGTCCGCCACCGAACCGGGATAACGTCATCGTGACATCGCCGGGCTCAGCCGGGCTCAGCCGGGCACCAGGCCGTCGGCCCGAAGGAGGCCGCGGACGTCCTCGAAGCCGGCGTCGGCCGGTGGGATGACGACCTCGGACGCGACGAGCTCCGTGTGTGGGACCGGCTCGCCGTGCTCGCGGATGTGCCCGACGAGGAGCGGGAACTCCGCCTCGAACGTGGCTCGATCGTCGCTCTCGAGGGCGCGCGTCAGCCGCTCGTCGATCTCGTTGATGTGCCCGAGATGCTCGGCGTCGAGCCGGTACTGGCCCTCCCCCATGATCCGCACGATCATCGACCCGTTCCTCCAGTGGCGGGGAGGGCGGCCGCCGTCGGCGCTGCCCCGACCTGCTGCTTGAGCGCCGCGAGCTCGGCATCCACGTCCGCGGAGCGGAGCGTCCGGTCGAGCTCCGCCTGGAGAGGATCGCCGGAAGCAGAGATGTCGCTCAGGGCACCCGATGCGACCAGCTCGTCGATCGCCCCGGCGCGCGCCTGCATCTCCTGGGTCTTGGCCGTGGCGCGATCGACGGCGAGACCGACGTCGGCCATCTCCTCCGACACGCCGGTGAACGCCTCGCCGATCTTCACCTGCGCCTGGGCGGCCGAGTACTGCGCCTTGATGACCTCCTTCTGGTTGCGGAAGGACTCGATCTTCGCCGACAGGCGGGCCTCGGCAGCGGTCAGCTTCTCCTGCTGTGCCTGAACGTCGGTCACCTGCCGCTCGAGACCGGCCTGCTGGCCGGCCAGGAGCTGCTTGCGCTCGAGGGCGGCCCGGGCGAGGTCCTCGCGACCCGCGGCGAGTGCGCTGCGGGCCTGCTCGTCGGCCGTCCGGATGCTCGCCTCGAGCTGGGCGGACTGGAGCTGGAGGCGCCGCTTCGCGGTCGTCACCTCGATCAGGCCCCGCTGGACCTGCTGGAGCATCTCGCGCTGCTTCTCGTACGAGAGGTCGAGAGTCTGGCGCGGATCTTCGGCCTGGTCGACGATCGCGTTGAGCTTCGCCTCCACGATCGTCCTGGTGCGTGAGAAGAGTCCCATCGGTTCTCCTTGCATCGGGTGCGTCGGGTCGGCCGACGGCCGGGTGGCGCGGGTCAGCCGTCGAGCGGCATCCCCCACATCGGATACCAGCGCGTCATGTCCGGCTCAATCGGCAGCTCGCCGCTCATCGCCGCTGACGCCTGGAGCTCGCGGGCGTTGTCGCGCCGCTCGCCGTCCGGTTCGGGAGCGAACGGGTAGAACGCGGCGCGCTTGAAGTTGTAGAGCCAGTGGAGGCGGGTCCCGTCGCTCGCCCGGAAGGCGAACGCGGCAGCCAGGACCTGGTCGCCGAACCCGGCGTCGCGCAGCTCGAGACTGACCGTGTAGGCGCTCGCGACGAGATCGGCGATCTCGTCGTCGGCGATGACGACCCAGCGATAGCCGTAGGCGTCGGTCCGGGTCGTGATCCGCGACCCCGTCTCGCGCCCCGCGATCTCGAGCAGGCCGGCCAGCTCCGCCTCGGCCCGCTCGAACGCGGCCGAGGCGATCGGCCGGATGACGATTCCGGCCCTGCCCGTCGGACGGAGACCCAGCGTTGCATCGAGCGAAACCGCCGCGGTCGAGAGCGCGATGAGCTGCTCATCGCGGGACGGTGCCGGCCGTGTTCGGCCGAAGAGCGCCTCGGCCAGCCTCATCGGTTCAGCCCTGCAGCCTCGATGCGCCGGAGCTGCTCGATCCGGACTTCGACCGGCGGATGGGTCGCCAACAGGGCGCTGAACGAGCCACGGCTGAACGCCGGCACGAGCATGAGCGCGCTGGCGGGCTCCATCTTGCGCAGGTCCGCGTTGGGGATCCCGCTCATCGCGCCATCGATCTTGAGAAGCGCCGAGGCGAGCTGCGACGGGGCGCCGGTCATGATCGCCGAGCCGCGGTCGGCGGCCAGCTCGCGGTAGCGCGAGAGGAGACGGATGAGCAGGAAGCTGATCGCCCAGACGGCCGCCGAGACGAGGTAGACGACGATGATGCTCGGCCCGCCGCCGTCGTTGTCGCCGTCCCGGTCGCCGCTCCCGCCGAGCCCGAACCAGAATCCCATCTGGACGATGAACGAGGCGACGGTCGCGAAGATGCCGGCCGCGGTGAGGACGGCGGCATCACGGTGGCGGATGTGCGAGAGCTCGTGGGCGAGGACGGCGTCGAGCTCCTGGCCGTCCAGGCGGGACAGGAGGCCGGTCGTGACGGCGACTACCGAGTGGGAGGGGTTGCGCCCGGTCGCGAGCGCGTTCGGGACGTCGGAGTCGATGATCGCCACCTGGGGGACCGGCAGGTCGAACTGGGCCGCGAGCCGTTCGACCCGGTCGACCAGCTCCGGCACTTCGGCGCGGGTAACCACGCGTGCGCCGATCGAGGCGAGGACGAGCCGGTCGGACAGGAAGTACTGGGCAACCGCAAAGCCGGCCACGACGAGCGCGATGAGGAGCAGGCTCCCACCGGCGGCGAGGAGCACTGCCACGAAGGCGAGGTAGACCGCGCCGAGGACAAGGATCGTCAGGCCGATCCGGGCCGTCAGCCCGGTGTCTGAGGGGAACCGGCGGCCCGTGCCCATTTGTGATCGCAGCATCCATCGATCGTGGCAGGCGGGAGTTCAGACGCCAGTCGGAGAATCGTTAAGGATCGGCAACCGGCGGCGGCCGCGAGGGGCGTCCCGCGACCACGACGGGCGTGACCAGGTCGGCAGCTCTGGTTCATCGTTGCCAAGGCGGTCCCCCGCGACTCCGACACCTGCTGAACCTCGACACCACTCCAGGTTCCTGGGGGATCTCGCTCCCTGCACTCGTGACGGGCTACGGCACCCTCGAACGGTTGCCCGGTGTGCAGGTTGCCCGGGTGCGCGGATCGCGCTCCGGTCAACTTTCTAATCTCCATTTCATGTTCGC
>CAYMBB010000257.1:0-3787 GCA_964388515.1 uncultured Anaerolineaceae bacterium | reverse complement strand
CCCGCTACAGGATCTTCGACAGGAACGCCTTCGTCCGCTCGTGGGTCGGGCTGGTGAAGAAGTGCTCGGGCGTCCCTTCCTCGATGATCTGGCCGTCGTCCATCATCACCACCCGGTCGGCGACTTCCCGGGCGAAGCCCATCTCGTGGGTCACGACGATCATCGTCATCCCCTCGCGGGCGAGCTCCTTCATCACCTCCAGGACCTCGCCGATCATCTCCGGGTCGAGCGCGCTCGTCGGCTCGTCGAACAGCATCAGGGCGGGCTTCATCGCCAGCGCCCGGGCGATCGCCACCCGCTGCTGCTGGCCGCCCGAGAGCTGGGCCGGGTAGGCGTCCTCCTTGGCCGACAGGCCGACCCGGGCCAGGAGCGCCCGGCCCATCTCGATCGCCTCGGTCGGCGGCATGCCACGGACGCGGATCGGGGCCTCGATGATGTTGCCCAGGGCGGTCATGTGGGGGAAGAGGTTGAAGCGCTGGAAGACCATTCCGATCTCCTGGCGCTGGCGGGCGACGTTCTGCTCGCGATCCTCGACCAGCCTGCCGTTCACCTCGCGGTAGCCGATCAGGTGTCCGTTCACGAAGATCCGTCCCTGCTGGATCTTCTCGAGGTGGTTGATGCACCGGATGAAGGTCGTCTTGCCCGACCCCGAGGCCCCGATGATGACCACCACCTCCTGGCGCCGGACGGTCATCGAGACCCCCTTGAGGACATGGAGCCGGCCGAACCACTTGTGGACGTCGGTGGCCTCGACCACGACGTCGGTGGGGGGACGCGGGACGCCGCCGATCGCACCGAGGATATCGGTCGAGGTGTGGGTCATCGGAAGAGCTCCCGGCCGCTCGGTGAACGCAGGCCGACCAGTCGGGCCATCAGTCCCGGCGCCTGCTCGCGAGCCGAACTCACGCCCAGCCGGCGTTCGATCTGGCTCTGGATCGTGCTCCAGATCGTGGTCAGGGCCAGATAGTAGAGGGCAGCCCCGACGAACGCCTCGAACGGCTTGAACGTCACCGAGTAGACTGACTGGGCCACCCGGAACAGCTCCTCGACGGCGATGATGCTCATCAGCGAGGTCGTCTTGAGCATGTTGTTGAACTCGTTGCCGAGCGGCGGCACGATCACCCGGAGCGCCTGGGGCAGGACGATCCGGCTCATCGTCAGCCGGTACGTCATCCCCAGCGACTTGGCCGCCTCGGTCTGGCCCGGGTCGACCGACATGATCCCGGCCCGGACGATCTCGCTCATGTACGCGCCCTCGTTGATCGACAGGGCGACGATCCCGGCCAGGACGGCGCCCCGGAGGCTGACGAAGCCGAAGATGACGTCGCGCGGGAAGAGGTCGACGCCGCCCAGCAGGTAGGGTGTGCCGAAGTAGACGATGAACATCTGGACGAGGAGCGGCGTGCCCCGGAAGAACCAGACGTAGATGCCGCTGATCGCCCGCAGGAGCGGATTGCGCGACATCCCGGCCAGGGCCGAGAGCGTCCCCAGGACGACGCCTGCGGCCTGGGCGATGACCGAGGCGTAGATCGTGATCACCAGCCCGCCGATCAGGGCGGGCGACGGCTGGAAGACGAACTTCAGGAAGAAGTCCAGATCGAACTGGATCGCGGCGACGAAGGCGTCGGGCTGCACGTCGGCCTCAGGCTAGCAGGACGCCGGGCGGGCGGGGCCCGACCGGCGTCCCTGGTTCGAAACCGCGCTGACCGCGCTACTTGAGCAGGACGACGGCGTCCGTCATCCCCCACTTGTCGATGATCGCCTTCATCGTCCCGTCGGCGTACATCGCGTCGATCGCGGCCTGGACGGCGTTCTTCAGGTCGGTGTCCTCCTTGCGCACGGCGATCCCGATCGGGAGCGGGTCGATCGGCGTGCCGCCGACCTCGAACTTGCCCTTGTTCTCGGGCTTGGTCGCGTAGTACGCGGCGACCGGCGAGTCGCCGGAGTAGGCGTCGACCCGGCCGAGGGCGAGCTGCTGGAAGGCGTCGGTGTCGGCCTGGAAGGTCTGGATGTCGATCGTCGGCTTGCCGGCGGCCTGGAGCTCCTTGTTCTTGGCGTCGAGGGCATCCTTGTTCGTCGTCCCGAGCTGGACGGCGACCGACTTGCCGGACAGGTCATCGAGGGTGCGGATCCCCTTCGGGTTGCCGGCCGGCACGAGCAGGCCCTGGCCGACCTTCAGGTAGTCGACGAAGTCAACCTGCTTCTTGCGCTCGTCGGTCGAGTTCATGCCGCTGATGATCAGGTCGCACTTCTTGGCCAGGAGCGCGGGGATGATCCCGTCGAAGCCGGTGTTGTCGATCTGGGTCCCGACGCCCATCCGCTTGCCGATCTCGGTGGCGATGTCGACGTCCGAGCCCTGGGCGGTCGTGCCGTCCGCGGCGTAGAACTCCTCCGGCGGATACGACACGTCGACGCACCAGACGATCTTGCCGGCCGCCGCGATCGCCGCCGGCGGCGTGATCGCGCTCGCGGCGGGCGCAGACGCGGGCGCCGAGGCCGACGGTGACGCGCCCCCGCTGCAGGCGGAGACGAGGAAGAGGACCGCGCCGGCGAGGCCCACGGTCCGATGGCGTAGCGAGAGCATGAGGACTCCTCCACTGACAGTGCGCTGCGTCGCGTCCGACGCGCCGTGACGCCGCGGTCTTGCGACCGATGCGGTCCGGCATCCGGTTCCGGGTCGCCGTGCCGGGGACGGCACGGCCGGTCGACCCCGGGGTCGCGGGGTTGCCCGGCGGAAC
The DNA here is from genome assembly GCA_964388515.1 of uncultured Anaerolineaceae bacterium. GTDB lineage: Bacteria > Chloroflexota > Limnocylindria > Limnocylindrales > CSP1-4 > JAKAHU01. The sequence goes on along the minus strand of CAYMBB010000257.1, from coordinate 1,049 downwards.
GTCCGCACAGCCTACTACTGGCGCACCGTGTCCGCCAGCACCTGGCGGAGCCGCATGCTCAGCCTCGATCGGGCTCCCGGGCGATCTCGTAGACCGCCCGGGCCAGGCCGGCGAGACCGAGTCCCGCGACCCACGTCCCGGGCGCCAGGTCGGGACGGAAGCCATCGAGCGGGAGGTCGGCGGTGAGCAGGTTCAGGGCGCTGAGCGCGATCCCGAGCAGACCCGCAAGCAGCAGCAGCAGGTACGAGGGCCATCGGTCGACCCCGACCGGCCGGTCGCCGGCCGCGTAAGGCAGCGCGACCAGGGCGAGGACCGCGAGGGCGGCCAGGAAGACGAGCAGCCCGGCCAGGTCGTCGAAGGCGTTCACCGAGCGGGCGGGGATCTGCCCATCGGCGCCGCCGGCGGTGTACCAGGGCAGGAGGCAGCCGACGATGATGACGACGGCCGAGACGACGGCCAGGACGCGGCCGCGACCGAGGGGCCGGCGGTGCATCCGGCTAGCCCGAGTAGACCTCGGGGCGCAGGACGCCCACGAAGCGCAGGTTCCGGTACAGCTCGCCGTAGTCCAGGCCGTAGCCGACGACGAAGCGGTCCGGGATCGTGAAGCCGATGTAGTCGACCGGGATCTCGACCAGCCGGCGCGCCGGCTTGTCGAGCAGGGTGCAGATCCGCAGCGAGGCCGGGTTCTTGCCGCGCAGGTAGCGCAGCAGGTAGTTGAGCGTCAGGCCGGTGTCGATGATGTCCTCGACGAGGAGGACGTCCGAACGCTCGATGCTCGAGCTGAGGTCCTTGAGGATCCGGACGAGACCCGACGACTCGGTCGTGATGCCCCCGTACGAGGAGACCTCCATGAGGTCGATCCGGACCGGGATCGTGATGCTGCGCATCAGGTCGGCCATGAACGGGAGCGAGCCCTTGAGGACGCTGACGAGCGTCAGCTGCCGTCCGGCGTAGTCGTCGCTGATCTGCCGTCCGAGCTCGAGCACCTTGGCCCGGATCTCGTCCTCGCTGAGCAGGACCTCGGCGACATCGGCTTCCATGTCGACGGT
>CAYMBB010000256.1:0-3795 GCA_964388515.1 uncultured Anaerolineaceae bacterium | reverse complement strand
CTGCTGGCCGATCCGGCCGCGATCGAGGCCCGGCTTGGGCTGACGAGCGGAAGCTCGAACCTCTTCCTCGTCCGGACGGCGGCGATCGCCGCCTCGCTGCGCGAGCTGCCGACGGTCAGCGATGCCCAGGTGACGGTCCAGCTCCCGGGTACGCTCCGCGTCCGGCTCGTCGAGCGCCAGCCGATCCTGGCCTGGGTTGTTGGCAGCGAGCGCTTCCTCGTCGGCCGTGACGGCGTCCTGTTCGCCGCCTTCCCGGTCGACGACCCCGGCCCCTCGAAGGGGCTCCCGGCCGTGACCGACGAGCGGGCGGCCTCGGTGGCGCTCGGCGTCGGGCGACGGCTCGACCCGGTCGATCTCGACGCGGCGACCCGGCTCGGTTCGCTTTCGCCGGCCGACCTCGGGAGTGCGGCCCGGAGCCTGCGGATCGTCGTCAGCGATCGCGACGGCTACACGATCCAGCTCCTCCCGGACGGCCCGCTGGCCGTGTTCGGCTTCTACACCCCGAGCCTCCGGACGCCCGAGCTGATCCCGGGTCAGGTGCGACTCCTGCGCAGCCTGCTCGATGGGCGCGAGGCGACGATCCGGCGAGTCGTCCTCGCCAGCGACACGAGCGGCACGTACCTGCCTCGCTCGAGCCCGGCCCGGGAGGTCGCGCCGGGCGGCTCGGCCGGTCCGTCAGGTGCCCCGTGAGGCCGGGCGAGTTGCCGGCCCACGGCTGGTCGAGTAGCCTTGCGGAAACGCACCGGAGGAGGAACGACGGCCCGTGCTCTTACCCCTGGCGGGTCTGCTGGTGGGCGTCCTGCTCGGGCTCGTCCTCAACGTCAACGTCAGCTTCGAGTTCGCCCGCTACTCGGCCGTGGCGATCCTGGCTGCCCTCGACTCGGTCCTCGGGGCGGTCCGGGCGGAACTCGACGGTGTCTATGACAATCGGATCTTCATCAGTGGCTTCGTCACGAACGCGATCGTGGCCGTGCTCCTCACGTTCATCGGTGATCGGCTCGGTCTCGATCTCTACCTCGTTGCCCTGATCACATTCGGGCTGCGGATCTTCCAGAACGTGGCGCTCATCAGACGGCACTTCCTCTAGGCAATCGACGGTTCGACGGCAGAACGAGGGAAGACGAGACAGTGGAACGAGAAGCGGTCCTGGTCGGGATCGACGTCGGCACGACGAAGGTCTGCGCGCTGATCGGCGAGGTGAGCCGGGACGGGTCGCTCACGATCATCGGCAAGGGGCCGGTGCCGGCCAACGGCCTGAAGAAGGGCGTCGTCGTCAACATCGACCAGACCGTCCACTCGATCGCCAACGCGGTCGAGCAGGCCGAGCGCCTGTCGGGCTGGAAGATCGACCGGGCCTTCGTCGGCGTCGGCGGCCAGCACGTCGAGAGCCAGAACTCGCGTGGCGCGGTCGCGGTCAGCGGTCACAACCGCGAGGTGACCCGCGAGGACGTCAACCGCGCCACCGAGGTCGCCCGGGCCGTCTCGATCCCCTCGAACCGCGACGTCCTGCACGTCCTGCCCCGGGGGTTCATCGTCGACGGTCAGGAGGGGGTGAAGGATCCGCTCGGGATGAGCGCGATCCGCCTCGAGGTCGAGACGCACATCGTGACCGCCTCGGCGACCGCGGTCCAGAACCTCTCCAAGTGCGTCCAGGCGGCCGGGGTGAAGATCGACGAGCTGGTGGCGAACTCGCTCGCCTCGGCCGAGGCCGTCCTGTCCGAGACCGAGAAGGACCTCGGCGTCGCGGTCGCCGACATCGGGGCCGGGACGCTCGACCTCGCCCTCTTCGCCGACGGCTCGCCGTTCCACACCGCCGTCCTGCCGGTCGGCGGCAACAACGTGACGAACGACGTGGCGATCGGGCTGAAGACCAGCCTCCAGGTCGCCGAGGAGCTGAAGGTCCGCCACGGGACGTGCGACCTGCGCGCCGTCGGCGAAGACGAGATGATCAGCGTCACGGTGCTCGGCGAGGAGGCCGGCCGGCAGGTCAGCCGGCTCGAGGTCTGCCAGATCATCGAGGCCCGGATGCGCGAGACCCTCGAGCTGCTCCGCTCGGAGATGCAGTCGGCCGGCCACGGGATGCTTCCGGCGGGCGTCGTCCTGACCGGCGGCGCGGCCCAGCTCGCCGGTGTCGCGGAGCTCGGCCGGGAGGTCCTCCAGATGCCGGTCCGGATCGCGGCCCCGTCGGGCATCGGCGGGCTCGTGGACAACCTCCTGACGCCGGCCTACAGCACCGCCGTCGGGCTCCTGCTGTGGGGTGCCGCGACGCTCGCCGCGAGCGAGCCGGCGCGCTATGAGTCGGCGCCCGCGATGGGTGGGCTGGGCCGGATCCGGGACGCGCTGCGGAGCATCTTCCCGTAGCCAGGTCCGGGCTCAGTTCGATGCGCCGGGACGGCCCGCCGGCGCTATACTCGCCCAACTGATCAGCCTCGTCGGACCGTCCGAGGCGGCGCCGGACGAGGTGCGTCCCGATGACGTGAGCCACCGGAGGAGAGCCGATGCCGCTGCGATCCGATTCTGAGAACTTCGCGCTCATCCGCGTCATCGGGATCGGGGGTGGCGGCAGCAACGCCGTCAACCGGATGATCCGGGCCGAGATGATGGGCGTCGAGTTCATCGCCTGCAACACGGACGCCCAGGCCCTCCTCCAGTCGGACGCGCCGCACAAGATCCGGATCGGGGACAAGCTGACCCGCGGTCTTGGCGCCGGCGGCGACTCGGCGATCGGCCAGCGGGCGGCCGAGGAGGACTCCGAGAAGATCGCCGAGGCGCTCCGCGATTCGGACATGGTGTTCATCACCGCCGGACTCGGCGGTGGCACCGGCTCGGGCGCCGCGCCGATCGTGGCCGAGATCGCCAAGGAGCTCGGGGCGCTGACGATCGGCGTCGTGACCAAGCCGTTCGGGTTCGAAGGCGCGCGGCGCAAGCTCGTCGCGGAGAAGGCGGCCGAGGAGCTGAAGACGAAGGTCGACACGCTGATCACGATCCCCAACGATCGCCTCCGCGACGTCGTCAGCAAGAACACCTCGATCCTCGATGCCTTCCGCGTCGTCGACGACGTCCTGCGCCAGGGAGTCCAGGGGATCAGCGACATCATCACCGTGCCCGGGCTGATCAACCTCGACTTCGCCGACGTGCGGACCGTCATGCGTGACGCCGGCTCGGCCCTGATGGGGATCGGCCGGGCGACCGGCGAGAACCGGGCGATCGAGGCGGCCCGCCAGGCGATCTCGAGCCCGCTCCTCGAGGTGAGCATCAACGGCGCCCAGGGCATCCTGTTCAACATCACCGGCTCCTCGAACCTCAGCCTGTTCGAGGTGACCGAGGCGGCCGAGGAGATCCGCGCCGCGGCCGATCCCGAGGCGAACATCATCTTCGGCACGAGCTTCAACGAGCGGCTCGGCGAGGAGGTGATGATCACCGTCATCGCCACCGGCTTCGACGCCAGCCGGAAGCGGGAGCCGGTACGCCGCGAGGAGGCGGCGCAGCCGTACGCGTCGGGTGCCTCGGTCCGCTCCGGACGCGACTTCCTCGAGGAGCTCGAGCGCCAGCGCATCCAGGCCGCCGACGAGGCGCACGAGTCGGGCCGCGGCGACGACCGGACGGCCGCGGTCCGCGTCGAGCGGACGGTCGGCGAGTCGGCCGCGCCGGTGCGCCGGACGTACGACGCGGACGATCACGAGATCCCCAGCTTCCTCCGCCGCACGTAGCCGCGCCGGCCCCGATGCCGGGTCGGGACCCGATCGTGCCGGTGCCGCCGGGCCGGCCGGCGAGCGCCGAACGCGGCCCCCGGCT
>CAYMBB010000255.1:0-3813 GCA_964388515.1 uncultured Anaerolineaceae bacterium | reverse complement strand
TGGCCGGGCATGGAGCCCGCTCGGGTTGACGACGGTGAGTTCGAGCGTGCGCATGAGACGAGGGTAGCCGACCGGGTGCCCCTCGCGCGGCGCGCCCCCGACCGCGTGCGCCCGCGCACGTGCCACCGCCCGACCGGATGCCGCTCGCGCGGCGCGCCCCCGATCGTGCCCGCTCGTGCCACGTGCCCGACCGCGGCCCCGATCGCTGGTCGCGGCGGACGCTGCGGTAGACTGCACGGGTCCGTCGCCACATCGCCGCCCACCGGCATCGGCGGCTGCCCGCAGCGACGGCTCGTTCACGGCTGCGGCTCGCCTGGAGGAATCCCACACCGATGTCTGCCGAGGAGCTTCGCGCGAAGATTCGCGAGATCCCCGACTTCCCGAAGCCGGGCATCCTCTTCTACGACATCACGACGCTGCTCAAGGACGCCGCGGCGTACCGCGAGGCGATCGACCTGATGCTCGAGCCGTATCGCGACGAGCGGATCGACATCGTCGTCGGGATGGAGTCGCGGGGCTTCATCTTTTCCGCCCCGATGGCCTACCAGCTTGGCTCCGGGCTCGTGCCGGTCCGCAAGCTCGGCAAGCTGCCGGCAGAGACGGTGACCGTGGAGTACGCCCTCGAGTACGGCTCGAACACCCTCGAGATCCACCGCGACGCGATCCAGCCCGGCCAGCGCGTCCTGATCGTCGACGATCTGCTGGCGACCGGTGGCACCGTCGGCGGTACGATCGACCTCGTCGAGCGCCTGCGCGGCGAAGTCGTGGCCCTCGCCTTCCTCGTCGAGCTCGAGTTCCTGAAGGGCCGCGAGCGGCTCCAGGGCCGGCGCGTGACGAGCGTCATCAAGTACTGACCCGACCGCAGCGCCCGACCGAGGACCGACCGATCGAGGCTGAGCCGATGAGCGACGGGACCGACCGGACCCCCGATTCCCCGGCCCCCGCCGAGGGAGCCGACCTCGGGCGTCGCCGCTTCTTCCGTCAGTTCGCGAGCGAGCTGATCCAGACCGCGGCGACCGTGGCGGGGGCGGCGAGCGCGCTTCAGCGCTCCTCGGCCGAGGCCGCCAGCGCGATCCTCGAGCAGACGGGCGCGACGGATCGCCCGGGCGCCGGTCCGGGCGTTGGCCCGGCCGGGGGACCTTCCGGTCGCCGCCCCGTGTTCCGGACCGCCTTCCGGTTCGAGGAGACCTCGCTCGTGCTCCTCGACCAGCGCCGGCTGCCCGACGAGCTGGTCGAGGTCGAGTGCCAGACGGCGGCCGAGGTCGCCCACGCGATCCGCGAGCGCGTCATTCGCGGCGCTCCGGCGATCGGCCAGGCCGCCGCCCTCGGGCTCGCCCTGGCTGCCCACCGGATGCGCGAGGCACGCGCCTACGCCCGCCGGGCGACGCTCCGCGGCTCGGCCAACGCGCTGGTCAACGCCCGTCCGACCTCGATCACGATCCGCGCCGCGGTCGACCGGATGCTCGCTCGCTACGATGCCGTGGGCGACCTGACCGACGACGGCGCTGCGGTCGCCGACGCCCTGCGCGCCGAGGCCGACGCGATCGTCTTCGAGGCCACCACGGCCCATGGCCGGATCGCCGAGCTCGGCCTGGCCGAGCTGCCCGTGCCGGAAGATCGGCCGCTCCGGATCCTGACCCTCGGCAACAGCGGCGTCCTCGCCGGCGGCCAGTACGGGACGGCACTCGGGATCGTCATGGCCGCCGCGGCGGCCGGCCGCGAGCTCGAGCTCTATGTCTGCGAGACGCGCCCGCTCCTCCAGGGCGCCCGCCTGACGACGTGGGAACTGGCCAACGCCGGGATCGCCCACACCCTGGTCGCCGACGCCGCCGCCGGGGCCCTGATCGCCCGGGGCCAGATCGACCTCGTCCTCGTCGCGGCCGACCGGGTGGCGGCCAACGGCGACATCTCCGCGATCGTCGGGACGTACCCGCTCGCGCTCCTCGCGGCACGGCACGGTCTGCCGTTCGTCGTCGCCGCCCCGCTCTGCACGGTCGATCTCGCGACCGCCGATGGCCAGGCGCTGCCGATCGAGGAGCGGCCGGCCCAGGAGCTGCTCTGGGTCGGCGCGGCGCGGATCGCACCGGCCGGGACGCGGACGACGAACCCGCTCGCTGACGTGACGCCGGGCGAGCTGATCTCGGCGATCGTCACCGAGGCGGGCGTCCTGCGCGCGCCGTTCGAGCCGGCGCTCCGGACGGCCGTCGAGGCGGTCGAGGCGGTCCGGACCCACCACGGCGGGGTGCCGGTCGAGCCGGCGGCCGGGAGCTCCCCGGCGGCCGGGAGCTCCCCGGCGGCCGGGAGCTCCCCGGCGGGCGCACCGCCCCCGGTCGGCCCCGGGACCGCGCGCTGATGGCCACGATCGCCCTCCCGGGTCGCCGCGAGGGCACCCTGGCCGTCCGGCCGATCAGCGATCGGGTCGGGCTGCGCGCCTTCCTCGAACGCGACCGCCTCTATGCCGCGTATGCCATCTGCGACCTCGAGGACCGCGAGTTCGCCCGGACGAGGTGGGGAGCCGCCTGGGCCGGCGAGGAGCTTGTCGCGGTCGTGCTCGAGTACGGCGGGCTGGCGCCCCAGCCCGTCTTCGTCATGGGCCGCAGCGACGGGGTCGGGGCGATCCTGCGCGAGCTGATCCGGCCGCGTGCGGCGTACGTGGCCGCGCTGCCCGAGCACCTGCCCGCGATCGCCGCCCACTACCGGGTGGAGCCCGGGCCGCAGATGGTCCGGATGTGGGTCGACCGGGTTGGCTTCCGCCCCTATCCGGCGGAGGTGCGCCGGCTGCTGCCGGTCGAGATCGGCGAGCTGAACCGGCTCTACCAGCTCGGCTTCGCCTCGTGGCTGCCGTCGAGCGCGATCGCCGAGGGCGTCTACTACGGGATCCGCGTCGGCGGGCGCCTCGTCGCTGCGGCCGGCACGCACGTCATCAGCCGGGAGGCCCGGCTGGCCGTCGTAGGCAACGTCTTCACCCACGCCGACTACCGCGGCCGCGGCTACGCCAAGGCGGTCACGGCCGCGGTGACCGCCGAGCTGCTCCGCTTCTGCGACCAGGTCGTCCTGAACGTCCGCTCGGACAATCCGCCCGCTCTCCAGGCCTACCGCCGGCTCGGTTACCAGGAGCACGTCCGCTTCGAGGAGCGCCTCGTCCACCGACTCGGTTCGCCCTGGCCTCTGCCCGGGCCGCTGCGCCGGCTCTTCCCACTGCGCAAGGAGTCTCACCCGTCATGACCGCCATCCTGCCGCCCCACGATGTCGCCGACCTCGGCCTGGCCGGGGAGGGCGTCCGCCGGATCGAGTGGGCCGAGCGCGAGATGCCCGTCCTGCGCCTGATCCGCGAGCGGTTCGCCCGCGAGCGCCCACTGGCCGGGATCCGGGTCGGGGCCTGCCTCCACGTCACGACCGAGACCGCGAACCTCGTCCGGACGCTGGCCGCCGGCGGGGCGCAGGTGACGCTCTCGGCCTCGAACCCGCTGTCGACCAAGGACGACGTCGCGGCCGCTCTCGTGGCCGCCTACGGCATCCCCGTCTTCGCCCGTCGCGGCGAGGACCGCGCCATCTATTACGCCCACCTGAACGCGGTCGCCGACACGCATCCCCAGATCACGATGGACGACGGCTGCGACCTCGTCTCGCTCCTCCACAGCGAGCGCCCGGCCCAGGTCGACGAGGTGTTCGCGGGCACCGAGGAGACGACGACCGGGGTGATCCGCCTGAAGGCGATGGCGGCCGACGGGGCGCTCGGCTTCCCGGTCGTGGCGGTCAACGAGGCCCAGACGAAGCACCTCTTCGACAACCGCTACGGGACCGGCCAGTCGA
>CAYMBB010000254.1:0-3819 GCA_964388515.1 uncultured Anaerolineaceae bacterium | reverse complement strand
GTCTCCGAGCGCCACGGCCTGCGGGTCGACCCGGACGCCCGGATCGAGGACCTGCCGGTCGGGGTCCGCCAGCGGGTCGAGATCATCAAGGCCCTCTACCGGCGCTCCGAGGTCCTGATCCTCGACGAACCGACCGCGGTGCTCACGCCCCAGGAGTCGGACGAGCTGTTCGGGATCATGCGCTCGCTCGCCGCGAGCGGCGCCTCGATCATCTTCATCACCCACAAGCTCGACGAGGTGATGGCGATCGCGGACCGGATCACCGTCCTGCGCCGAGGCAAGGTGGTCGGCACGACCCGCCCGGCGGAGACCGACCAGGAGCAGCTGGCGACGATGATGGTCGGGCGCGACGTCGAGCTCGTCGTCTCGAAGCCGCCCGCCCACCCGGGCGAACCGGTCCTCGAGGTGCGCGGGCTGATCGTGCGTGACGATCGCGACCAGGTCGCGGTCAACGGGGTCGACCTCGTCGTGCGGGCCGGGGAGATCGTCGCCGTGGCCGGCGTCCAGGGCAACGGCCAGACCGAGCTCGTCGAGGCGATCACCGGCCTGCGCCCAATCGAGGCCGGCGAGATCAGGATCGGCGGCCAGGCCGTCCGCCCCGACCCGCGCCAGCTCTTCCTGGCCGGGGTCGGCCACATCCCGGAGGACCGGACCGAGGACGGGCTCGTGTCCGGGTTCACGGTCGCCGAGAACCTCGTCCTGAACACCTACTTCCTCGAGCCGTACTCACGCGGCCTGCGCCTCGACCGGGAGCGGATCGTGGCCGACGCGCTCGAGGCGGTCGAGACGTTCGACATCCGGACCCCGTCGATCTTCAACGACGTGGCCAATCTCTCGGGCGGCAACCAGCAGAAGGTGATCGTCGCCCGCGAGTTTCGGCGCCCGATCCGGGCCCTCGTCGCCGCCCAGCCGACGCGCGGGCTCGACGTCGGCTCGATCGAGTACATCCACAAGCGGATCGTGGCCAAGCGCGACGAGGGCCTGGCGGTCCTGATCGTGTCGACCGAGCTCGACGAGGTCCTCGCCCTCGGCGACCGGATCGCAGTCATGTACCAGGGCCGGATCGTGGGCATCCTCGGGCCGGCCGAGGCGACGCTCGAGCGGCTCGGACTGCTCATGGGTGGCGCGCACCCCGAGGACCGGACGGCCGAGGAGGTCGCCGCCCTGGCGGGCACGATCACCGGCGGGGGAGCGGCGGCCGGCGGCGCAGCGGGAGGCCTGGCATGACGAACGACGGTCAGGCCTCGGAGGTCGGCCTCGCGCCGGAGGCCGGGTCGGGTCAGCCACCCGAACCCGGTCGGTCGGCCGGGCCAGGCGAACCGGTCGAGACCACCGCGCGCTCGCTCGGTGCGAGGCTGGGCGGGCTGGCACGCAGCCTCGTCATCCCGGTCCTGGCGATCTTCAGCGGCCTGGTCATCGGCGCGCTCGTGATCGTCCTCTCCGATCTCGAGGTCGTTTCGCTCTGGACGAGCGATCCCGGCGCCGCCTTCGGAGCATCGATCCAGGACGTGGCGAACGCCTACGGCGCCCTGTTCGCGGGCTCGCTCGGCGACCCGGGGAAGATCGTCGCCGCGATCAGCTCCGGTGACCCGGAGCAGATGACCCGGGCCCTCCGCCCGATCAGCGAGAGCCTCCTGTCGGCCACGCCGCTCATCTTCACCGGGCTCTCGGTCGGGCTCGGGTTCCGCTCCGGCCTGTTCAACATCGGGGCCGAGGGCCAGCTCTACGTGGGCGCCCTGTTCGCGGTCGTGGCCGGGTTCTCGTTCGGCGGCCTGCCGCCGGTCATCCACGTGCCCCTGGCGATCGCGTTCGGGTTCCTCGGCGGGGCGCTGTGGGGATTCGTGCCCGGGCTCCTGAAGGCGCGCACGGGGGCCCACGAGGTGATCGTGACGATCATGCTCAACTACGTCGCCTACCGGTTCATCGACCTGGCCCTGAAGAACCCCCCGGTCCAGCGCGAGGGGGCGACGAACCCGATCTCGAAGTTCGTCCTCGACAGCGCCGCTGTCCCGTTCATCATCCCGGGCCTGCGGGTGACCTGGTGGTTCGTGCTCGCCCTCGTCGCCGCTGTCGTCATCTCCTGGCTCCTGTTCAAGTCGACGAAGGGCTTCGAGTTCCGGGCGGTCGGCCTGAACCCGCACGCCGCCCGCTACGCCGGGATGAACATCGCGCTCACGACCGTCCTGACGATGGTGATCGCCGGGGGCCTGGCCGGCCTGGCCGGGGCGTCGGTGATGCTCGTCCCGCAGGGCAAGCTGACCCCCGGCTTCTCGCCCGGCTACGGCTTCGACGCGATCGCCCTCGCCCTGCTCGGCAAGTCCCGGCCGGCGGGCATCGTCGCCGCGGCGATCCTGTTCGGGGTCCTCCGGGCCGGGGCGACCCCGATGCAGGCCGCGACCGCGATCCCGATCGACCTCGTCGTCGTCGTCCAGGCGCTCGTGATCATGTTCATCGCCGCGCCGGCCCTCGTGCGCGGCATCTACCGGCTCCGCGTCCCGAAAGGCGCCCAGGCCGAGGTGTTCTCGAAAGGCTGGGGCTCGTGACCGCCGCCGCCCGCCCGATCGTCCTCGGCCCGCTCGCGCTCCGCCGCCACCAGCTGAGCGGGCTGGTGTACATCGCGATCGCGGCCCTGATCGCGGTCGCCTTCGGCTCGGGGGCGAGCGCCGACTCGGTCTCGACCTTCGACCTGAACACCCGGAGCGTCGAGATCAAGCTACCGCTCGTCGTCCTGCCCACGGCGGCGACGGCGTACGCCCTCGCCCTCGCCTGTGCCTTCCTGGGCGCGGCCCAGCTCGCGCGCGGGTTCGGAGCACGGCGCGGTCTCGTGCTCGGGCTCGTCGCCCTCGTGACCGTCAGCGCCTTCCTCGTCTGGGCCGCCTCGGACCGCTCGATGAACCTCGTCGGGGTCCTGGGCGCGAGCCTCCAGCGAGCGACCCCGTTCACCTTCGCCGCCCTGTCGGGGGTCCTGTGCGAGCGCGCCGGCGTGGTCAACATCGCGATCGAGGGGATGCTCCTGACCGGTGCCTTCACCGCCGCGGTCGCCGGCAGCCTGCTCGGGCCATGGGGCGGCGTCCTGGCAGCGATCGCGGTCGGGGGGTTGCTCGGCGCCGTGCTCGCCGTGCTCGCCATCCGCTACGGGGTCGACCAGATCATCGCCGGCATGGTGATCAACGTCTTCGCCACCGGGATCACGGCCTTCCTCTCGGCGCGCGTCCTGACCGACGTGCCGTCGCTCAACGCCCCGGAGCGGTTTGCCCCGATCGCCCTGCCGGTCCTCTCGGACATCCCGGTCGCGGGGCCGATCCTGTTCGAGAACAACGTCTTCGTGTACGCCCTGTTCGGGCTGATCGCGCTCCTCCACGTCGCGCTCTTCCACACCCGCTGGGGCCTCCGGGTCCGGGCCGTGGGCGAGCATCCGCGGGCCGCCGACACGGTCGGGATCAACGTCCTCGGGACGCGCTACCGGAACGTCATCCTGGGCGGGATGGTGGCCGGCTTCGGCGGCGCGTTCCTGATCCTCGGCTCGACCGGGCGGTTCGACCGCGACATGACCGCCGGACGCGGGTTCATCGGCCTGGCGGCGATGATCTTCGGCGCCTGGACGCCGATCGGCTCGTTCCTGGCCAGCCTCGTCTTCGGGTTTGCCGATTCGCTCCAGGCGCGGCTGGCGATCCTGAACGTGCCGATCCCCTCGGAGCTGCTGCTCATGGTCCCGTACCTGGTGACGATCCTGGTCGTGGCCGGCCTCGTCGGGCGGGCGCGGGCCCCGGCCGCGGACGGCCGGCCGTACGAGAAGGAGTGACCGGCACGGGCGAGGGC
>CAYMBB010000253.1:0-3851 GCA_964388515.1 uncultured Anaerolineaceae bacterium | reverse complement strand
CGCGCGAGAGCATCGCCGCCCTGCGGCGCGGCGAACTCGACCTCGCCCTCGTCGACGAGATTGCACTGCCCCGGGCCGGACAGGACTCCGACCTCGACCACGTGGAGCTGTACCTTGACCCGCTGTACTGCGTGGTTCCCCGTGGTCACCCGGCCGGGCAGCGTCGAGAGGTCAACATCCGCGATCTCGCCGATGAGCAGTGGGTCATGGACGACACCTGGACCGCCTACTACCAGCTCGTTCTCGAAGCCTGCCAGGCGGCCGGGTTCGAACCGCGCGTCGTCGCGAACTGCCGGTCGTTCGAGGTCGTGATCTCGCTCGTCAGAGCCGGTTGCGGCATCGCGATCCTGCCGGGGCTGGGTCTCGGGGGAGCGCGGGATCTCCCGATTCGGCCGATCAAGCCCCGGATCTCGCGGCGGGTTTATGCCGCCTGCCGCCGCGGTGCGATCCGGCGGCCGGCGATCCTCGCCGCGATCAGCCTGCTCCGCGAGGCGGCTGCTGCGACGCGGGTGGGCCTGCCCGAAGCGGCGGACGGCCAGCACGGCGCGACACCTGGACGGGGCAGCCGAGCGCGTGGCCGTCACCGACCGTCCGCCACCCGACCGTAAACAGCCCGACCACGAGCAGGCCGACGACGAGGCCGACCGACCAGGCGGGCGACCGGCGGTACGACGCCGCCCGTCCGCGACACCGAGCGACGACGATGATGGCCTGGCCTGACGACACGACGGGCTGGCCCAGTGGTGCGAGCCCCTGCCCGGGGAAACGACCCGCCGGCCCGCCGCTCAGCCGACCGGCCTGGCGAAGCCCGAGCCGCGTCTGCACGAACCGAGCCCGTCGGCGGCCGAGCGCGTCGGGCGCCCGGCAGCCAGGCTCGCCTACAGGGTCGCCCGGGTGCCGGTCCGGATCGGCCACTGCGTCGCCGCGGTGGTCGTCGTCTTCGCCCTGCTGTACACCAACGTGAGCGGGATCATCGCCCCCTTCTTCGGCGCCGACGTCGTCTACTGGCCGATCCAGCAGGTCGGCAACCTCGTCTTCGCCGGCATCGCCGGGTCGTTCCTGCTCGGACACGGACGGTCCACCGTGGCGCACCGATGGGCACCCGCAATCCGAGCCAGCGCCATGGCGAAGACCCCCGCGTTTGGATGTCTGCCGGCCCCTCTCGGTGCTCTGCGCCGCTCGGTCGCGAGCTTGGTTCCCGCGGCTCGTCGGACCTCGAGAGGACCGTCGCCGGGAGAGGCCCATCACGGGCCAACCCCAGGCGCCCCGGCTTCCGAACTGCGGTGGCCGCACGTCTACCCCCGTTCGGCCGTGGGCGGATGGCTTTCCGCCTCGCCCTCGGCCAGTGTTTCGTCGTCCGTCGGTGAGCGCCGTTCGTCGGCCGAAACCGGCGGGTTGCCGTCGTCACCGGAGGCCTGGTCGTCACTGGAGACGTTCCTGATCCCTTTCTGGTGGCCGCGGCCGGCGAGATCGGCCCGCCGTCGCCTCCGCGCCACGAGCCTGGTGACGCCGCCGATCGACAGTACCGCCATCAGGCCGGCCAAGGCTGCGACACCTGCGCGCTGGAGTCCGACGTCAGGAGCCTGCCTCAGCTGCTTCTTGATCTGGTCGGCAAGGTCAGTGGCGCGGGCGGTGTCGGCCGCGGCCACGGCTGCTACCGCGGACCGGGCCATCGCCTCCAGGTCGACGTCAAAGACACCGATCGTGGCGAGAAGGTCTCGAGGCGTGTTGACTCCCCTGACCGCATCTCTGACAGCGGGGGCCGCCCGCACCTGCGCCGCCGCGATGTCTGCGGCAGCAGCAAGATCGGCCGCGGTAACCGCCGACTCGAAGGCACGTCGAGCCGGCCCGCCGAGGGCGTTGATCGCGGGGAGCGCCGCGTCGGCCGCACGCAAGTTCTCAAGGAGTTCTCGCGCGGTCCGAATCCGCGCCGTCGCTTCGTCGAACTCCCAGCTCTCGAGAGGCGCCGTCAGCGCAGACGGCAATCGCCAGCCCGTCAGGTCCTGTCCGAGGCGGTGGAATGCCGCACGGGCCTCGGCCCGGCCCTCGAGCGCCGCGGGGTCAGCAATGCCGTACTTGAGGAACAGGCTCTCAGCAAATCGAAGGTCCTCGACCCCGGCCGGGACGAGGCCGACCTCGTCGACGATGTCGAGGAGCGTCCGCCAGTCCACCGGGCCGGCCGGCCGTCGTGCTGTCGGACCCACCGAGTACGGCGGGCGACCGTCGAGGAGCGCCCCGACGACCATCCACGTCCGTGCGGTCCCGATCTCGGCTTCGACGTCCGCAGGGATCGAGCACGCTGCTCGGTAGAGGTAGTCGACGAGCTCCCGGTCGGCGTCGGTGGCCCTGGGACCCAAGGTCGGCCAGACGTCGAGGTCCGGGCTGCCTTGGCCGGGATACAGACCCGCCGCGCAGCGGCCGCCGGCCCCGCCGGCAACGTGCCGGGCGGCCCATTCAGCCAGCCCCTCCACCATCCAGCGCCCCTTGAAGGTGTCCAGGTTGAACCAGGCGTGGGCGAGCTCATGGGCGACGAGACCGGGCTGGTCGTACGCTTCGCTGATCGAGGCGACGGCCGCGCTGGAGTCAAACGCACCGGCGTAGTCGCCGAGTTCGGCCTGCGTCACCTCGCGCACCGTGATCTCCCTGCTGACGGCCGGAGGCCGACCAATCAGCCGCTCGAGGGTATCGAACACGCCGCCAACCGCCCGGGACACGGCCACCTGCCACTCGGGGTCTTCGGGCCAGCCGAGGACGGCGATCCGGGTCCCCGATCGCGAGGTGATCTCCGTTTGCTGGTACGCGCTGTCGTTCGTCCCCTCAAGGCAGCGGTAGTACGACGTGGTCTTCGAGACGGGGCCACTCTCGAAGATGAGGCGGTTGCCGCTCGAGGATTCCGTCATCGGCCCGGGCCAGACCGACACGTTGTAGCCGCTCGGGACGATGACCCGGACCGAACCGCCGTCGGCCCCATTCGCGGTCACGCAGAACCGGACGTACGCTCGGCCGAGCCGCGTATGCGCGTCCGTCCTAGGTTTTCCGCCGGGGATCTCGTAACTCACCCGGATCTTCCGCGTCTGGTTGCGGAACGTCCGGGCGAAGGTGAGCTTGTACGCGACGTACTGGTCGGTTCGGGTGTCGACGGTCCGCCGGACCGTTCCCCTGTCGGCTGAGATCTTCAGGTTCCGAGCCTCGCGTTCCACCCACACCCGTGCCGCGTCGACGTAGTAGCTGGTCGTCTGCGGGCACAGGTCCGGCACCGGGTAGAGCCCGAACCAGGGGTCGTACTCCCATCGGGTGCAGGCCACGAGCCTGGTCGTGCTCGGGACGTGGTTGGTCACCTGGAGGTCGATCGTCACCCGCAGGAGACCGCTGTCAGGCACGAGCTCGTACGTCGTGGTCGCCCTCTCGACGACATCGTCGGCGGCAAGCGTCGGGCTCGGGAGTGCCAGGACGGCGACGAGCGAGAGGGCGGCGGCGATGAGCCACGGCAGTCGCTGAGCGCGCCGAGACCGCCGGGCGGTCGTGGCCGTGGGAGGCGCTTCCGGGCGCGGTTCCCGAGACGGGTCAGGGGCAGCCGTGCGGGCGGCGCGCGATGGCGCGAGCGACGGTTGACGTCGGGCAGGCAAGAGAAGATCGTCCTGTGGGCTCATCTCACCGCTCCCGGAGGGTCGGTTGTCGTTTTCACCGAGCTTCCAGACCGGCGATGCCGAGGCGCGTGTTCGACTCGCGCACCAGCCGTCGTGAGCTACCGGTGGGCGGCACTTCGCCGATCGCGAGGCTCGCACCCGGGCGTGCCAGCTTGTCTGTCACGACCCATCCTGGACCTACCCCGCTTTCGTGGACACCTACCA
>CAYMBB010000252.1:0-3875 GCA_964388515.1 uncultured Anaerolineaceae bacterium | reverse complement strand
CGCGAGGAGGCGAACGAGAAGGCCCGCGAGGTGATCGTGACCGCGATCCAGCGGGTCGCCGCCGACCACACCGCCGAGCACACGGTCTCGGTCGTCCATCTTCCCTCGGACGAGATGAAGGGCCGGATCATCGGTCGCGAGGGACGAAACATCCGCGCCCTCGAGCAGGCGACCGGGGTCGACCTGATCATCGACGACACCCCCGAGACGGTCGTCATCAGCGGCTTCGACCCGGTCCGCCGCGAGGTCGCCCGGCTCGCCCTCACGAAGCTGATCCAGGACGGCCGGATCCACCCCGGCCGGATCGAGGAGATCGTGGCCAAGGCGCGGGCGGAGGTCGACCTCGTCATCCGCCAGGCCGGCGAGCAGGCCGCCTACGAGGCGGGCGTGCCGGGCCTGCCACCAGAGATCGTCAAGCTCCTGGGCCGGCTCAAGTACCGCACGAGCTACGGCCAGAACGTGCTCAATCACGTCGTCGAGACGAGCCGGCTGGCGGCGGTCATCGCGGCCGAGGTCGGGGCCGACGTTCAGGTGGCCAAGATGGGCGGGCTCCTGCACGACATCGGCAAGGCGGTCGACCACGAGGTCGAGGGGCCGCACGCCGCGATCGGCGCCCAGATCGCCCAGCGCCACAACCTGCCGATGAAGGTCGTGAACGGGATCGCCGCCCACCACCAGGAGGTCGAGTACGCCTGCATCGAGGCCCCGATCGTCCAGATCGCCGACGCGATCAGCGCCTCGCGGCCGGGCGCGCGGGGCGAATCGACCGAGACGTACCTCAAGCGCCTCGAGGACCTCCAGGCGATCGCCGAGAGCTTCCCGGGCGTCGAGCGCTCGTTCGCCGTCCAGGCCGGGCGCGAGGTGCGCATCCTCGTCCGGCCCGAGGAGATCGACGACCTGACCGCGATGCGCCTGGCGCGCGACATCGTGAAGAAGATCGAGGAGCAGCTGACCTACCCGGGCCAGATCAAGGTGACGGTGATCCGCGAGACCCGCGCCGTGGAGTACGCGAAGTAGGGGGCCGGGGGGCCGGCGGTCCGGGCGAGCGCGCCGGTCTCGGAAACACGCCCAACAGCGACACGCCCCGCCCGGCCGGCGCCTGCCGGGTGCTGATGATCGGCGACGTGATCGGCAAGCCCGGCCGGCTCGCGCTCGAACACCTCCTGCCCGCGCTCCGCGACGAGCGCGGAGTCGACTTCGTCACGGCCAACGGCGAGAACCTGGCCGGCGGCATGGGCCTGACGCCCTCGACCGCCGAGGCGCTCCTGGCGGCCGGGGTCGACGTCATCACCTCGGGCAACCACATCTGGGACAAGAAGGAGATCTACCCCTACCTCGAGCGCTCCGAGCGGGTCCTGCGCCCGCTCAACTACGGGACCCACGAGGTCCCGGGCCGCGGCTGGGGGATCTACCAGGCGCTCGACGGGACCGAGCTCGCGGTCGTCAACCTCCAGGGCCGGACGTACATGCAGCCGATCGACAACCCGTTCACCGAGGCCGACCGGCTGCTCGACGAGGGCTCGGAGCCCCTGCCGCCGATCCGCCTGGTCGACTTCCACTGCGAGATCACCTCGGAGAAGAACGCCCTCGGCATCTACCTCGACGGCCGGGTGAGCGCGGTCGTGGGCACCCATACCCACGTCGTCACCGGTGACGAGCGGATCCTCCCCCGGGGGACCGCTTACCAGAGCGATCTCGGGATGACGGGACCGCTCTGGAGCGTCATCGGCTTCGACCCGAGGACCGTCCTGCCGCGCTTCATCAACGCCCTGCCGACCCGCTTCGAGGTGGGCGACGGGCCGGTCGTGTTCAACGCCGCCCAGATCGACATCGACCCCGCGACCGGGCGCGCCCTGGCGATCGAGCGCATCCAGCGCCTCGTCGAGCCCTGACCATGGCCGGCGACGACGCGCGACCGGACCCCTACCGGACCTCGGCCGGCGAGCGGCTCGTCCCGCCGCACCCTTCGCAGATCGACCTCCACACCCACACCGACCGCTCCGACGGTCTCCTGCCCCCGACCCGGCTCGCCGCCGAGGCGGCCGCGGTCGGGGTCCGACTGCTCGCGATCACCGACCACGACACGCTCGCCGGCTTCCGCGACCTGCCCGCGACCGACAGCCCGCTCGTGGTCATCCCGGGCGTCGAGATCAACAGCGTCGCCGACGGGGTCGAGGAGCTCCGTGAAGGCGAACTCCACATCCTGGGCCTGGGCGTCGATCCCGACGATGAGGCGTTCGAGGCGACCCTCACCGAGCAGCGGGCCCGGCGGGTCGAGCGCTTCTTCCGGATCGTGCGCCGCCTGCGCTCGCTCGGGCTGTCGATCGACGACCAGGTCGCCGGCCTCGAGCCGGCCGCCGGTGCCTCGCTCGGCCGGCCCCAGGTCGCGCGGCTCCTCGTCGCCGCCGGCCACGCCGAGAGCGTCGACGACGCGATGGAGCGGATCCTCGCCCGCGGCCGGCCGGGCTACGAACCGCGGGCCGGGATCGGCCCGGGTGCGGCGATCCGGGCGATCCGGGCG
This sequence comes from uncultured Anaerolineaceae bacterium, assembly GCA_964388515.1. GTDB lineage: Bacteria > Chloroflexota > Limnocylindria > Limnocylindrales > CSP1-4 > JAKAHU01. The sequence goes on along the minus strand of CAYMBB010000252.1, from coordinate 1,354 downwards.
GCCGGCGGACTGCCCGTCCTGGCCCACTTCGCCGAGGCCGCCGAGCGCCGCGGGCTCGTCGCCGAGCTCAAGGAGATCGGCCTCGGCGGCCTCGAGGTCCACTACCGCCACTTCTCGGTGGCCACGATCGCGGCCCTCCAGGGCGTCGCCCGCGACCTGTCGCTCGTCCCGACCGGCGGCAGCGATTACCATGGCGACCGCGAGACCTACGCCGAGGCGCACGCCGGACTGTACGTCCCGGACGGGATCGCCGCGCTCCTCCACGCCACGCTCCGGCGGAGCGCCGGCCTGACGACGAGCGAATGACCGACCGACGCACCCTGCCCGTCCTCGACATCCTCCCGCCGGCCCCGGCGGCCGCGCCGCTCCGGCCCCCGGCGCCGGAGGACGAGCGACTGGCCGAGTATCGGCCCGAGGACCAGGCCCTGCCCCGCTTCTGGATCTGGACGCTCGGCTGCCAGATGAACCGGAGCGACTCGGAGGAGATCGCCGGCCGGCTCGCCGCGGCCGGTTGCAGCGAGGCGCCGTCGCTCGAGACGGCAGACCTCGTGGTGATCAACACGTGCGCGATCCGGGAGGCGGCGGAACAGAAGGTGATCGGCCGGCAGGGCCACCTGGCACGGCTCAAGGTGGCCAACCCCGCCCTTCGGATCGTCATGACCGGCTGCTCCGTCCGCGAGCCCGACCGGGCGAAGCTGCGCCGTCGCTACCCGGCGATCGACCTCTTCCTGCGCCCGGACGAGGAGCCCGAGCTCGTCGAGCGACTCGGGCTCGCCTCGGCCCAGGCACCGATCGGGTTGCGGCCGGCGGCCGGGTCGGCGGGGGAGGGGATCAGCAGGCCGGGCGGCTCGAGCGGATCGCGCGTCGCGAGCGGCTCGACGACGCTCGTCGGGCGAACCGTCGTCGGGTCCGCCGATCACCTCGCCGCCAGCCGTGCCGGCGCGCTCGCCGCGGGCGCGATCCGGCGCTCGTCGGCGATCAGCGCCTGGGTGCCGATCATCTACGGCTGCGACAAGACGTGCACGTACTGCATCGTCCCGTTCAGCCGCGGCCCGGAGCGGAGCCGGCCGTTCGACGACATCCTCGATGAGGCCCGCGGGCTCGGCGCGGCCGGCTATCGCGAGATCACGCTCCTCGGCCAGAACGTCAACAGCTACGGCCACGACCTGCCGGCCGAGCCGCGCTTCGCCCACGTCGGGCGGGCCCGGACGACCGGGCGGCAACTCGATCTCGCGGCGCGACCGGACCTCGACGAGCTGCTGCGGGCGATCGACGCCCTGCGGACGGCCGACGGGCGGGCGGCGATCCCGCGCCTGCGCTTCATCACCTCGCACCCCTGGGACCTCTCCAACCG
>CAYMBB010000251.1:0-3897 GCA_964388515.1 uncultured Anaerolineaceae bacterium | reverse complement strand
TTCCGTTGGTGCGGAGATGTGTAGAGGGGTCAGGCTCGTGGGCTGTGGCACGTTCGGACGGGGCGTCGGGGTCGGGGTCGGCGCCCGGCAGATGACCCGCGGCGGCCGTGGGTCGGGGCCGGCCGGTGCGGCGTTGCCCGGAGCACCGGCCGTAGTCGGCGATGCCTGCGGAGCCGGGCTGGCGGAACCGCCGGGCGCGCCGCCGGCCGCGGTTCCCGGTTCGCCTCCCGGGTCGAGGCGAGGTTCCAGCCCCGGGGCGGGGAAGAGGCCGGCCGCCAGCGCCCGGATGGCGGGGATGTCCGGGATCTGGATCGAGCCGCGGGGATCCGGCACCGGCGAGGGGCGCACGAGGGGGTAGGTGATCACGGCCCGGAAGACCCGGTCGCGCCCGATCTGGCTCGCGTAGCGCGCCACCTCGGGCAGGAGCGCTGGGGGCACGTTCGTCCGCAGCGTCTGCCCGATCGCCTGGAGGAAGCCGATCGGGTCGTTCAGGAAGCCGCCCCGGATGAACGCGTCGCGCAGGCCGACGAGGATCTCCTGCTGGCGCGCGGCGCGGGTGAAGTCGCTCTCGCCGGCGGCCTTGCGAACGCGCGCGTAGGCGAGCGCCTGGGAGCCGTCGAGGTGCCAGCGGCCGGCGGGGATTCCGAAGCCCTGCTGACCGTACTCGTCATAGCCCGGGTCGCAGAAGCCGCGCGGGACCGTGACGTCGACCCCGCCGACCGTGTCGACGATCCGGATCAGCCCACCGAGGTTGACCTGGGCCCAGTAGTCGATCGGGATACCGATCAGCTCGCTGATCGTGCCGGCCAGGACGTCCTGGCCACCACCGTCCGAGCCGGGAAACTGGGCCGGGTTGCGCCGGGCCCAGGCGGCCAGAGAGTTGATCTTCGGCCGCCAGGTGCCGCCGCCCGGGATCGGCGCGTCGACGAGGTCGCGCGGGATCGAGAGCATCGAGACGGTCCGGCCGATCGGGTCGAGCGAGGCGACGATCATCGTATCGGTCAGGGCCGTGCTGCGCCCGACGCCCGAGTCCTCGCCGATCAGGAGGACCGTCAGCCGAGGCACGGCGGGACTCGGGCTCGGGGTCGCGCTCGGGCCGAGGCTGGTCCCCGGGGCGAGCGGGCTCGACGACGGGGCCGTGGAGGGACGCCAGGCCGGACCCGAGGAGACCGACCCGAAGACCTCCTCGGCGGTCTGGCGGGCGACGTTCGTCAGCGCCCCGAGGTACGCCTGGGGGAGGACGACGAAGGCGGCGAGCAGGGCGACCGGCACGACGTCGAGGGCCCGGTAGCGCGGCGGCCGGGCGAGCAGGAGGCTCGATCCGAGCGCCAGGAGCCGCCAGGCGAGAAGCAGGAGCTGGAGGGCGAGGAGCCCGGCCAGGACCCCCGGGTCGACGAGGCGCGCGGCGAGCGCGGCCCGATCGCTGGTGGCGATGACGGCCGTACCCGCGACGACGAGGACCGCGACCGGGGCCAGGAAGAGTGCCGCGAGGCGGCGGTGGCCCAGGACGAGCTGACCGAGCCCGGGCGCGATCGCCGACAGGAAGGCGGCCCCGTAGCGCCTGGCCGGCCCGTAGCGCCGGGCGGGCTCGATCGCCGGCCCCTCCGCCTGATCCGTCACGGAAGCAGCTGGCGGAGCGCGAACAGGACGTTGGCCGGGCGCTCGGCGAGGCGACGCATGTACCACGGGTACCAGGCCGAGCCGTACGCGATCAGGGTCCGCGCCGGGTAGCCGTCGCCGGAGAGCCGGGCCAGCTCCCGGGTCCGGATCCCGTACAGCATCTGGATCTCGAAGGCGGCCTTCGGGATGCCGATCGCTGCCCCGAACCCGGTGATCCGCTCGATCAACGGCGCGTCGTGGGTGGCCATGACGAGGCGGACGTCCGCCTCGCGCCCGCCGTCGCGGACCCGCTCGGCGATCAGCAACGAGAGCGACTGGAAGCTCGCGTCCACCTCGGCCCGGGAGCGGAAGGCGATCGAGGCCGGTTCGTCGTAGGCGCCCTTGACGAGCCGGATCGACGGTTTCAGCGGCAGCAGCCGGTTGACGTCGGCCACCGTCCGGCGCAGGTAGGCCTGGAGGCAGACGCCGACCCGGCGGTGGTCGGCGAGGAGGCGCTGATAGAGATCGAGCGTCGCGTCGGTGTAGGCGGAGCCCTCCATGTCGATCCAGAGGTACGAGCCGATCCGCTCGGCGTGCTCGGCCAGGCCCAGACAGTGGCGGTAGGTCGCCTCGCGATCGATGTCCAGGCCGAGCTGCGTCAGCTTCACCGAGATCTCCGCGTCGAGGCCCCGGGCGTGCGCCTCGTCGAGCACCTCGTGGTAGTGCGCCGCGACCGCGTCGGCTTCGCCCAGCTCCAAGAGGTTCTCGCCGAGGCGCGTGAAGACGGCGCCGATCCCGCGCGCGGCGAGCGCCTCGGCTGCGCCGAGGGCAGCCGACACGTCCTCGCCGGGCATGAAACGCCGGACGGCCCGCTGCGCGAAGCGGAGCCTCGGGATCCGGTCCCGCAACCAGGAATTGCGCGCTGCCCAGAGCAGGATTCGTCGCACCCGTCGTGCCTCCAGTGAATCGGGGATCGCCCCCGCGCATGGTCGGGGGCGTTCCTGTTGGATTGTGGCCGTGTCGGCCGCCCCGTCAAATCCCGAGCCGGCTGCTCGTCGTCGCGCCGTCCCCCTGACCTTCAGGCGGGCCAGCCGGTACCCTTTGAGCCATGGTCGACGCCGGCGACGATCTCCAGTCTGGAATCGTCCAGGTGGCCGTCCCCTGTCGAGGTGCACGAATCATCCGATCGCCCAGACCGGCCTTCGCCCCGCCCGATCGTCGTCCCGCCGGCTCCGGATCGACACGCCGGCGCTTCATCGTGCCGGTTGCCGGGATCATCGCCGCTGTGGCCATCGTCGCCTCCGGGCTGGCCTGGGTGCCGGCGGCAAGCGGTCGCGATCCGGAGGCGAGCCCGAGCGCGGCCGAGCGCCTCCGCTCGGAGATCGACGCCCGGACCGCGAAGATCGCCCGGCTCGACGGTCGCCAGGCCGCCCTTGCCTCACGGCTGCTCGAGATCGACGTCGAGATGGCCGCCCTGCGCGAACGGAGAGCCGGGAACGAGCGTGCGCTGGCCGGCGCCGAGCGTGACCTGGTGGTCGCCCGCCAGCAGATCCAGAGCGCGCTTGGCCGCGAGAACGAGCTGAAGGGCGTCCTTGCCCAGCTCGTCCGCGCCGCATACGACGAGAGCCGGACGAGCCCGCTCGAGCGCTTCCTGTCGAGCGACCTGCTCGGCTTCCTCGTCCAGATCGGCCGGATCGGAACGGTCGAGGACGAGCTCCAGCGCCAGGCTGCAGCGATCGAGGAGGTCCGAGCCGTGGCCGAGGCGTGGTCCGGACGTGCGGCGCGCCTGGTGGCGCAGCTGGCCGCGACGCGGGCCGCGCTCGAGAACGATGTCCGGGCGCTCGAGGCGGCGCGGGCCGAGACGGAGCGGCTGCTGGACGCCCTGGCGCGCGAGCAGATCGCGCAGCAGTCGCGGCTTGTCGTGGCCCAGGATGCGCTCGAGGCGATCGGGTTGACCGAGGCCGAGGCCCTGGCGGAGCAGGCGGCCCTGGCCCGGAAGGCGCAGGCCGCGGCGGTCGAACCCGACCCGACGGGGTCCACCGACCCCGGCCCAGGGCCGACGTCGGCTCCGGCTTCGAGCCCGAGCCCGAGCCCGACCGCGACGTCGGCGCCGGGTCCGACCCCGACTCCGACCCCCACGCCCCTCCCGAGTCCGACCCCGACCGGGACGGCGACTCCAGCGCCCGGCGTCTCGCCGACCCCGGCGCCGACGTTCGCCCCGACGCCGACCCCCACGCCGACCCCCGCTCCGACCCCCGCCCTGCCGACCCCGACGCCGGTGCCGCCGCTAGCGACGCC
>CAYMBB010000250.1:0-3910 GCA_964388515.1 uncultured Anaerolineaceae bacterium | reverse complement strand
GCCCTGGACAGCGGTCCAGGTCGTCCTCCACCTGGGGGCGGTCGACGACGAAGTCTGGGCCCCGAGGCTCGAGCAGCTGGCCACGGAGGCCCATCCGCAGTGGTCCTGGACCGAGCCGGAGATGTCCGGCCGCTCCGCGGCCTCGATGGACGCGGCGCTCGCCGCCTTCGCTGCTGGTCGGGCCGCCCTGCTCGAGCAGGCAGCCGGCCTGGACGCGGCCGCCTGGCACCGGACGGGCACACACGACGTGTTCGGCGAGCTCGATGCCGAGGGGCTCCTGCGCGAGGCGCTGGCGCACGACCTCGAGCATCTGGCCGACCTCGAGCGTCGCGCCCGGGAGGCCGGCGATGGGTGAGGCCGAGGGAGGGTCGTCGCCCGCCGTCATCCAGTCCGTGGACCGGGCGGTCGCGGTCCTCGAGCTCCTCTCCCGGGAGGGCGACGCCTCGGTGACCGACGTGGCCGCCGCCCTGCGCGTCCACAAGTCGACCGCCTTCCGCCTGCTGGCCGCCCTCGAGGCGCGCGATCTCGTCGAACAGGTCGTCGAGCGCGGCCGATACCGGCTCGGCTTCGGGATCGTCCGCCTGGCGGCAGGCGCGACGATGCACCTCGACCTCGTCGAGCAGAGCCGGCCGGTCACCAGGCTCCTGGCGGCCGAGGTTGGCGAGACGGTGAACGTGGCGATCCTCCAGGCCGACTGCGCGGTCAACGTCGACCAGGTCCGCGGGCCGGCTGCGATCACGAGCCACAACTGGATCGGCCAGCGGACGCCGCTCCACGCCACCTCGAGCGGCAAAGTGCTCCTCGCCCATGCGGATCCGGCCGAACGAGAGCGCCTCCTGTCCCTGCCCCTGGAGCGGTTCACGCCGGCCACGATCACGGACCGGGAGGCACTCCGGGCCCAGCTCGACGAGATCCTCCGCTGCGGCTGGGGGTTCACGATCGAGGAGCTGGAGACGGGCCTGAACGCCGTGGCCGCGCCGATCCGGGCCCATGATGGGGCGGTCATCGCGGCGGTCAGCGTCTCGGGTCCCTCGTACCGGCTCGCCCCGAAGCGGATCGAGCCTGTCGCACGTGCCGTCGTGGTCGCCGCCAGGGAGATCAGCGAACGGCTGGGCTACGCCGAGCGGATTGCCGAGCGCGACGCCGAGCGCAACAACAAGCAGACCGGGAGTCCTCCATGATCACCGCCGCCCCGTTCCCGTCCGACCTCGAGATCGCCCGCAGCGTTCGGCCTCGTCCGATCGCCGACGTCGCCCGCGACCTCGGGTTGCACGAGGACGAGATCGAACCCTACGGGACCACCAAGGCCAAGGTGACCCTGGAGGGGCTGCGGCGCGTCGAAGCGGCCAACCAGCGCGGCAAGTACGTCGTCGTGACCGCGATCAGCCCGACGCCGCTGGGCGAAGGCAAGTCCACCACGACCGTGGGTCTTGCCCAGGGACTCAACCGGATCGGGCGGCGCGCCACGGTCACGATCCGCCAGCCGTCACTCGGCCCGGTGTTCGGGATCAAGGGCGGAGCCGCGGGCGGCGGCTACAGCCAGATCATCCCGATGGAGGACTTCAACCTCCACCTGACCGGCGATGTGCACGCGATCGGGGCGGCCCACAACCTCGCGGCCGCGTTCATCGACAACCACATCCACCACGGCAACGCGCTGGGCATCGACCCCAACGGCGTCCTGTGGCCGCGGGTCGTGGACATCAGCGATCGCGCCCTTCGCCACGCGGTCGTGGGTCTCGGCGGCCGGGAAAACGGTCTGCCGCGCGAGACCGAGTGGGTGATCACCGTCGCCTCCGAGGTGATGGCGGTCCTCGCCCTCGCCTCGGACCTCCAGGACCTGCGCGCTCGACTCGGGCGGATCGTGCTCGCCCTGCGCCGGGACGGCTCGCCGATCACCGCCGAGGACCTCAAGGTCGCCGGCGCGATGACCGTGCTCCTGCGCGACGCGCTCAAGCCGAACCTCCTCCAGACCCTCGAGGGCGGCCCGGCGTTCGTCCACTGCGGTCCGTTCGGCAACATCGCCCACGGCAACAGCTCCGTGCTCGCGGACCGGGTGGCGCTGGCGACGAGCGAGATCGTGGTCACCGAAGCGGGCTTCGGAGCGGACATGGGGGCGGAGAAGTTCTTCGACATCAAGTGCCGAGCGTCCGGGCTGCGGCCGGACGCCGCCGTCCTCGTGGCCACCGTCCGGGCGCTCAAGATGCACGGTGGCGTCGGCCGGATCGTGGCCGGCAAGCCCCTCGACCCGGCGCTGCTCGAGGACAACCCTGATGCCGTCCGCGCCGGCGGGGCGAACCTGGCGGCGCAGATCGCCAACGTCCGCGCCTTCAACGTCCCGGTCGTGGTGGCGATCAACGCCTTCCCGACCGACACGGAGGCAGAGATCGCGGCAGTGCGCGAGGTGGCGCTCGCTGCCGGGGCGCGGGACGCGGTCGTCGCCCACCACTTCACCGATGGGGGAGCCGGGGCCGAGGAGCTCGCGGCGGCGGTCTGGGAGGCCGCGGCCGAGGGCGCCCCGGACTTCGCCCTGCTCTATCCCGACGATGCACCGATCACGGACAAGATCGAGACGATCGCCGTCCGGATCTACGGCGCCGACGGGGTCGACTTCCTGCCCGCTGCGGCCAGGGCGATCGACCGGTTCGAGGCGATGGGGTTCGGGCATCTCCCGATCTGCATGGCCAAGACGCAGTACAGCCTGAGCCACGACCCGAAGCTGCTCGGCCGACCGCGGGGGTTCCGCGTCCCGATCCGCGAGGTCCGACTGGCTGCTGGCGCCGGCTTCCTGACCCCGATCGCCGGCGACATGCGCACGATGCCCGGCCTGAACAGCCGGCCGGGCGGAGAGCGGATCGACATCGACGCGGACGGGAACATCGTCGGCCTGTTCTGAGCGGGGACCGGCGAGCACCCCTCGCGCTCCAGGGCGAACCCAGCAGCTGTACCAAGCCCGTGCTACACTGAACCCGTGTAGCATGGGAGGTGACGGTGACGATCATGGCCAACCTGACGATCACGGTCGACGACCGACTCCTGAAGCAGGCCCGCATGCGCGCCCTCGAGGACGGGACCTCGGTCAATGCCCTGCTGCGCGCCTACCTGGAACGCTACGCTGGCGTCGGAGAGACAGACCAGGCGTTGAGCGGTTTCGCGCGGCTCGCCCGACAAAGTGCGGCGAGCAGCGGCCTGCACGGTCGCACCTGGACGCGCGACGAGCTCCATGACCGAACCGATCTTCGTTGACACGAGCATCTGGGTCTACGCGGTCGACGCTGCGGACCCGGACAGGCGCCAGCATGCGCTGGACGTGATCGCGCCGGCCTCAGGGCACGACATCGTGGTTTCCACGCAGGTCCTGACCGAGTTCTACGCCGTTGTGACCCGCAAGCTTGCCGTACCCGTGCCGGTGAGCGATGCCGAGGCGATGGTCCGCCAGCTGTCGCTCCTGCCGGTCGTGGCGATCGATGCCTCGCTCGTCGCGTCCGCGATCGCCGGCAGTCGCGAATGGCAGATCTCGATCTGGGACGCACTGATCGTTCGGGCTGCCGAGGTCGCCGGGTGTCGGCGCGTCCTCAGCGAGGACCTGGCCGACGGCGGGACCTACGGCTCGGTCGTCGTGGAGAACCCGTTCGGGAGGACAGAATAGCTCCCGCAGCCGAGCGCGAAGCGCGCGACCGGCGGCTGGCGCTCGGCGAAGAGGCCGAGGGGTACGAGGGCCAGGAAGAGTGGTGGTAGGCTCATGGATGGCGCCGCTCCCGTTCACCATCGGTGAGGAACGCCGCGCTCGATGAGGTGGCACCGGTGACTCGCGTCCTGCTCCTGGTGGGCACGGCCAAGGGGGCCTTCATCTTCGAGAGCGATGCCCGCCGCCGGGACTGGTCGCTGCGCGGCCCGCTGTGCGGGGTCT